>JBBAAP010000003.1:300000-401090 GCA_041658285.1 Candidatus Brocadiia bacterium | reverse complement strand
AAAACGAAACGTTAAATCGTAGAAAGAAAGTAAATAGTAGAAGATTTTCAGGAGTCGGAAATGCAACTTAGTTTTAACCCCTTAAAACTATCACTTGCGCTGAAGACGTACACCCTCACCCTCTATCCTATCCAGACTCTTCTACAATAACTACCGGCCTAACCTACAACTTGTACCGGCCTACCCTACAACTTGTACCGGTCTACCCTACAACTTGTACCGGTCTACCCTACAACTTGTACCGGCACCACCTGCAACTTGTACCGGCCCTACCTACAACTTCTACCGGACTCACCTACAACTTCTATCGGCCCCACCTACAACTTGTACCGGCTCCACCTACAACTTGTACCGGACCCGCCTACAACTTGTACCGGTCCTACCTACGATAACTACCGGCATTACCTACGTATTGAACCGGAATCCATATCCCCTTTCATGGCTTTGAATACAGAAAAAAAATGCTTTAATGTTGGACGTCCGACAATTTTATGACGGGAAGTGAGTTATATTAAGAATTTCGGCGGTAAACCGACGGATTTGCCAAAAATAGCGCCCGGGAATGAGCCTGGCAGGCGGATTATAAAATTAGGTGTGTGTCACCGGATTGAACAAAATACCATGCCGTGGAGACCTCTGTCCTTGAGTAAACCTGTATAACTAAATATCTCTATTTATAATCCTATCTTCAGTGTCACTTCTTGCCTCCAGATATTTTGAGAAATTATAAGGCGTCGTCATTGTCTTTTTTATTTCATCTATCTTTTCTTTATTCATTGGAACCGGGAATCCCGCTTGTAGATACTGGATATAAAAACTATAAGGTTTATTCTTTTCTAAAAATTTAATAAACCCCCTGAAAGAATCTATCACTTTTACGGCATCATCATCCTTGATACAAAAGTTGCCGTAGTTAATTTTATTTGACAGATACTCATACGAGAGAGGGACCAATTCTTCCATGCTCAATAAACCCAAGTCTAATACGTCTAAAGAAACTAACACATCTTCTTCATTTCTTAATAGTCCATGGGCAAGAGGATTTCTGTACCTTTCTCGTATTTTAATAAACTCATCATAAAATCCTTTGGCTTCCGCATCCTTATTCACGGGAAATACTAACTTGAATCTTTCCTTAAAATCCATCTTCTTGTATTCCCAAAAGTTATCGGTTGGCCGTTCAAAAGAATATATAGCATCAAGCATAAATTCCAATAAAGAGAAAAACGACACTATTAGTGCGAAAGAATAATTTGATATCTTTGATTTTAAGTCGTGATTACGAGCAATATGTGTTACAAGACCCATCATTTTACCATCGCTGGTGCGAGAACTATTATACTGCTTTTCAGTGTCCAAAATCTCTTTTTCATAGAAGTGGTAAATACCAGATAATTTATGATATACATTTTGCAAGGAGAAATCCCCCATTTTTACTTTACTCCGTAACTTATTAGATAAAATACCATCTAATACCTTTACGGCCTTTGTAATTTTATTTTGTACTTCTAACCCTATGCGAGGTATCTCTTTTTTTCTATCCACGGGCCCGTATAGACACCAACTTCCCTTCCAATCACTTACCTCAAAAAGATAATTTTTATATTTAAAAGAAGTACCCCACAATGATTTATCTGCTATTCCGCGGTCTTTTAGATGAAGTATTTTTAATAAAAGGAATCGTACAATATAAGCTGGTGGATTAAAATATTCTTTTAAGAGTGCAGTTTTAGAAGTGGGGTCGGTTGCTTCATTCAAAGGAATAAAATTCTTAAGAATTTCACAAATCTGATCTATTTTGTTTTGGGATTCCGGTAACATACAAATTCCGGGAACATCCTTATTTATTTTCTATGCCACCACCTATATCCAATTTTACCGTTACTGTCAAGACAAAATCTCATTGGCCGTGGCAAATACGTCATCCACGATAATAGCATCCATGCACTTGGGAGCGTCGCAGGAGCGCTTGGTGCAGGGCGAGCAGTCCAGCTCTTTGCGGACGATAATAGCGTCGGCTCGGGCCGGCCAGGGGCCGTAGACCACCGGGTCTTTGGGGCCGTATAAGCCGATGAGCGGACGCCTGAGTATATTTGCTAAATGCAGCGGAGCCGAGTCGCTCCCGATAAACAGCGTCGCCTTTGACAACAACATCGCCAACTGCTTAAGAGTCAGGGAATAGTCCAGGATAATCGGTTTGTTTTTGGCCATAGCGGCTATGCCGTCAACTAATTCTTTTTCGCCCGGTCCCCAGGACAACAAAACCTGGCACTTGAGCTCGTTGATGAGCCGGTCAGCCAGCTGGGCATACCTGTCCGACGACCAGCGCTTATAAGCTCCGAAGGCGCTGGTGCCCGGGTGAAGAACGACCACCCTATCGGGAACCACGAATGGACACGAATTAACACGAATTAAATTTTCTATATTTATAATTGGCTCCTTGGGCAGGCCGGTCTCGTAGATGCCTATCGCCCGTAACAAATACAGGTTCTTCTGGATGCGGTTGATTCTTTGTTCGGGCAATGGCACGGTTTGGTTATTGAACAGGTAATTATATTCTTTCGAGGCCGGCGGGGCGAAACCGATGCGCTGTTTGGCCCGGCTGAGATATGACACCAGCCCGCTCTTGAGGTTGCCCTGGAAATCCAGCGCCAGGTCGTAATCGGTGTGGCGCAAGGCCTTGATGAAGGCCGGCACGGCGCTGAAGATATTGCCCGGAGACAGCGCGTGCCTGGTTCGGCGGAATACGATGAGTTCGTTGATGTCCAGGTCGCCGGCCAGGATTTCACGGGCACGTTCTTCCACGGCCCAGCCGATATGGGCATTGGGATAATGTTTCCTTAACAGGCGCAGGGCCGGCAAAGTGTTTATCACGTCGCCGACGGCGCTTAATCTTATTATCAATATTTTCTTGATTTCGGTCATCGGATTAATACGATAGTATTTTTCGCTCTATTGGCAAGGAAATAAATACAAGTAAGCTGATTAAGCAGATTAATCGGATTTTATCGGCTGAATCCGCTAAATCCGTGTACTAAACACTATGGACAAGAAAATATACCAATCGCCCCTGGTGACGCGCTATTGCGACGAGAAGATGGTTTACAACTTCTCCGACGAGCACCGGCTTATCACCTGGCGCCGGGTCTGGGTGGCGCTGGCCGAGGCGGAACGGGCGCTGGGCCTGCCCGTCTCCAAAGCCCAGATAGCCCAGCTCAAGCGATTCCAGTCCAGAATCAACTACGACAAAATTGCCCAATACGAAAAGCTGACCAAGCACGAGGTAGTCGGCCACATCAAGGCTTACGGCGAGCAATGCCCCAAGGCCAAGCCGATTATCCACCTGGGCGCCACCTCGGCCCTGGTGACCGATAACGCCGACCTGATTATCTACAAACAGGCGATTGATTTCATCAGGCAACAACTAAAAGACCTCATCCGCGAGCTGTCCCGGTTCGCGCTGAGATACAAGGATATGCCCACCTGCGGTTATACGCACCTGCAACCGGCTTTGCTGACCACCGTGGGCAAACGAGCCTGCCTGTGGCTCCAGGACCTGGTTATGGATTACCAGGATTTGGTTCATATGCAAAAAGGACTTAAATTCCTGGGCGCTAAGGGCGCCATCGGCACACAGGCTTCGTTCCTGGCTCTCTTTAACGGCAACGCCAACAAGGTTCAGCAGTTGGACAAACTGCTGGCCCGGAAACTGGGCTTCAACGATACCTTCATCATTGCCTCGCAGACCTACACCCGCAAGCAGGACTACCAGGTGCTGGCCGTGCTTTCGGGCCTGGCCCAGTCGGCGCATAAGTTCAGCACCGACCTGCGGCTGTTGCAGAGCTTCGGCGAGATGGAAGAACCGTTCTCAAAGGACCAGGTCGGCTCATCGGCCATGGCCTACAAGCGCAACCCGGTGCACAGCGAGCGGATAACGGCGCTGTCGCGCTACCTGATATCGCTGCTCAGCAACGCCGAGTTCACTCACGCCAGCCAGTGGCTGGAGCGTTCGCTGGACGATTCGGCCAACCGGCGGCTGACCATGCCCGAGTCGTTCCTGACGGCCAACGCCATACTTAACCTTTACATATATATAGTCAAGGGCATGAGCGTCAATCCGTCCGGGATACAGAAAAGGATAAACCAGGAACTGCCTTTTATGGTCACCGAGGATATCCTGATGGCCGCGGTCAAGGCCGGCGGCGACCGCCAGCAGTTGCACAAGTCCATCCGCGACCATTCCATGGCGGCCGTGGCCCGGATCCGCCGGGGCGAGGATAACGATTTGATAGACCGCATCCGCAACGACCCGGCCTTCTTAAAGATTACCCACCGCCTGGACGCGCTGACCAAGCCGGAAAGACATACCGGACTGTCGGCCAGACAGGTGGAAATGTTTACCAAGGAAGCGAATAGAATAATAAACTCTAAACACTAATTTCTAATGCGATAAACACGGGGCGTTTAGGATTTAGATATTAGTATTTAGAAATTACTCCAACGGAGGCATTATGGCTTATACCGACAAAGTAATGGATCATTTCCGTAATCCCCGTAATGTGGGCGAGATAGCCGACGCGGACGGCGTGGGCGAAATCGGTAACCCGGTCTGCGGCGATATGATGACTTTTTACATCAAGGTAAAAGATAACAAGCTGGCCGACGTCAAGTTCAAGACCTTCGGCTGCGGCGCGGCCATTGCCGTGTCATCAATGGTCAGCGAGATGGCCATCGGCAAGACCCTGGAAGAGGCCAAGAAGATTTCTCGCCAGGACGTGGCTAACCAGTTAGGCGGATTGCCGCCCAACAAGATGCACTGCTCTAACCTGGGCGCCGATGCCCTGCACCGGGCCATAGAGAATTACGAATGCAAGAAACAGGCCAAGCCCGCGGGCACGACTAAAGAAGCAGTCACCGCCGCGGCCTGTAAACCTCAATCAGAAGACAAGTGCGCCTGCCCGATGTGCGCCCATAAGTTATCCAAAGAATTACATTGCGAACCCTGCAATAAGGAATTTATAACCTGCCCCAACTGCAAGAAACCCATTCCAAAAGGCGTAAAGGAATGCCCGTTCTGTAAGGCTAAATTTTAGTCTGCCACAGAGACACTGAGCACACGGAGTAATCCGCATAATCTGCCTAATCCGCGGTTTCGTATTTATTCGTGGTTTAAGGAATCGGCGGGTAATCGTTAATACCGTTGAGCGGACATTCGGCGCAGAGCGGTTTGGATTTCTTGCAGAACTCCTTGCCTAATCTCACCAGCAAGGCGTGGTATTCGTTGAATAACTTCGCGTCCTTTTCCAGACTATCCTCAAAGAAGGCCTTGAGCTCGTCGTAGCCGGTATCTTCCTCGGGCACGTATCTGTGGCGCGAGAATATCCGGTAGGTGTAGGCGTCTACCACGAATGACGGCTGGCCGGCGGCATAGAGCACGATGGAATCGGCCGTTTCCGGACCAATGCCGCGCACGCTCAGCAACGCCTCGCGCAATGAAGCTGTGGGCAGTGCCAATAACCGGTCCAGGTCGCCGTCGTAGTTCTCCATCAGCCAGTCAATGAAGGTTTTCAGCCGTTTGGCCTTGACGTTGTAATATCCGGCCGGGCGGATGAGTTCGGACAGCTCGGACAGTCTGGTTTGGTGAAGCTTGTCCGGCGTAAGCGCCTTGGCTTTCTTGAGGTTGTTGATGGCCTTTTCCACGTTGGACCAGTTGGTGTTCTGGGTCAGGATGGCGCCGATAATCACCTCGAACGGCGTATCGCCCGGCCACCAGTGCTGCGGGCCGAAGCGCTTGTATAACCGTTGGTATATTTCTAACAGGTCTTTTTTAGCCATAATATTCAGTAAGCGGATTCATCTGACTGAACTGATAATAATAGTTTTTGTTGATAAGACAAGAATAATCAGGTGTTACTATGATTAATATTCTATTGACACTGTCTTTTTATAATGTAAGTTCACGCGCATGGATATATTCATTCACCGAACGGCCAAGGTCGGCAAGAACTCATCTATAGGCCAGTATGCGGTCATCGAGGGTGATGTGCGCATCGGCCGGAATTGCGACATCGGACATCACGTGGTCATCAAAAGCGGCACCGTCATCGGAGATAATGTCCGGATAGACGAGCATACCGTCATCGGCAAACAACCGATGAAGGCCAAGCGCTCGGCTACCACCAAAGTCCAGTCCCTGCCGCCGGCCCGCATCGGCAACAATGTCCTGATCGGCGCTTCGGTCATCATCTATTGCGGCTGTAAAATCGGCAACGATATTCTCATCGCCGATTTCGCATCCATCCGGGAAAACGTGGCCATCGGCAACGAGACCATCATCGGCCGGGGCGTGGCCATAGAAAACAAATGCTCCATCGGCAAGCGCTGCAAGGTCGAGACCGAGGTTTATATCTGCGCTTATTCCACGGTCAGTGACGACTGCTTCATCGCGCCGGAAGTAACCTTCACCAACGATAACTTCCTAGCCCGGACCAAAGAACGGTTCAAGCATTTCAAGGGACCGACCCTGAAGCGCGGCGCCCGTATCGGCGCCAATGCCACCATCCTGCCCGGACGAACGCTCGGACCGGACTGCCTGGTGGCGGCTGGGTCTGTCGTGACCAAAGACGTGCCGGCCCGGACGGTGGTGATGGGCGCTCCGGCCAGGCCAATCAGGCCGGTGCCTAAGGAACAACTGCTGGAGAATCAATAATACCAGTATGTAGTAGATAGAAGGTAGTATGCAGGGAAAATCCAGCCTACCTCATTATCCAGAATGAAATCATTATTAGACTACATCAAAAACCATCAATGGGCTATCATCCTTACATTAATAATCCTGGCCATCGCGGTCAGGCTGGTGATTGTCTGGAACACCTACGTCATCTCCAGCGACGGGCCGGTTTACATCAGTGTGGCCAAGGATTATTACGCCGGTAATTATAAGGCCGCGCTGAGCCACCCCTATCACCCGCTCTATCCGTTCCTGATGTCCGTTGCTTATCACCTGCGCGGCTCCTGGGAATGGGCCGGACTATTTATCTCCATCCTCTTCGGCGCGCTGGCAATAATACCGCTCTGGTTCATGGGCAAGAGAATATTCCCCGGAATTGACGGCAAGGCATCGCCGCTGATATTCATCGGATGCCTGTTTTACATATTCCATCCGTTGGCGGCTAGGTATTCGGCCGAGGTGCTGACCACCGGATTATTCATGAGCTTCCTGTTCTTTACGGCCTGGATGATGTTGTTGTCATTGTCAGTGGATTGTGAACGCAGTGCTCCATGGCGCTTCGGCGCCAAATGGAAATACCGTTATTTCTTCCTGACCGGAGTCGGCGCCATGATGGCGTACCTGGTCCGGCCGGACGGATTGATACTGCTTTTTACAGCCATGGCCCTGACGGTTCTGATAGATATCAGGCGCAATTACCTAAAAACTTCCGGCAAGCGGGCGCTGGCCGTATTAATCCTGACACTGCCCTGGCTGCTGGCCGCCACGCCTTATTTATATCATATGTATAAAACCCAGGGCCGGATAGAGATAACCCAGAAATTCTCGCTGGCCAAGGTCAAGGCCTTGTTAGGCAGCGCTGAATTGTCCGACGAAACGCCCGCGCCCGAGAAACCCGGCCCAAACCGCTATCTCAATGCGGTCTATATCGTGGCCAAGGAATCAGTCAAGGGCGTGCACGTCCTGCTGTTGCTGTTCCTGCTGGTTTATATCGTCAGTGTGGTGCGCAAGAACCCCGAACCGGCGACGGACCCGAAATCATCACTCATCATCTGGTTCACCTTCGGAGTATACATCATAGCCCTGCTGGGGTTCGCGGTAATATTCGGCCGGGTAAGCAAGCGTTACACCGTGCCGTTGGGAATTCTCTTGGTTTTCTTCTCCGCATCCGGGCTGGACTACCTGCTGGCTAAGATGCGCCTGACCAATCTCAGGTGGCTGGGCATTACGCTAACATTGCTAATCCTCTCGGTGCATACATTCGCGCCGGTGAGCAAGGATAAAATCGGACAGAAGATGGTCGGGTTTACTATCCGCAATGATTTCGCAGGAAAACATTCCGGAACAACAACCCAGGGCAAGACGGAATATCCACCCAGGATTATCACATCCATAAACAGGGTTCCTTATTACGCCCGCGGATACCAGATTGCTCCGGAAGGTAACCTTTTAGAAACCCTGAAAACAGCCGACTATCTGGTGACCGACAAGAATATCGAACTCGCATGGCCTGAAGTAAAATCATGGAGCGAATCCGTCGAATATCCGGATTTCAAAGTGTCGCTGGTCCGAAAACGCTCGGAATTTCCTTTTGAATCTTATAAAGTATATTGCATTATTGACAAAATCACAGGGAGGCACAGAAACAGATAACATAGTTTTATTTGACAGTGCTGAAAATATTTGTTCTATTCTCCCCAATTCCATTATGAGAAAAGTTCCTATTAGGAAGGACACACCGATGAAAAAGGTTGAGCTCAAGGACGTTGCCGAATCTCTAAAACTTGATATGGGACTGGTGCGCGACGCGCTGAGCGAAAGACCCGGCATTAATATCACCAAAGACGAACAAGACCGCATATTCCAAACCGCCCGGAAAATGGGTTATGATCTCAAGAAGCTCAAACTGGGCAAACGCCTTAACCTGCGCCAGGAAATAATCGGCGAAATCCTCTCTCAGATAGAAACCAACGCCAAATGGAAGCGTAAAGAAATAGTGGAATACCTCAAACGCTCGGCTGAAATGGTCGACCGCGTCCGTAAAAGAACTTTCATCGACGAATTCGACTGGCTCTAAACCATGGCATTACTGGTTCTAGCCCTGTGCTTCGCACAGGATAAGAGCCAGTACGTCCCGTTCACTTCGTTCAGGGATAAGTACCAGATAACTCGCTTTGCTCAAACCGGCACTAATGCACTTTGTTCCTACTGGCTCTAATCCCCATTACCAACCGGATTCACCGTCAAACCCTCGAACGGCATCGCCTTTATTGCGGGATTATACAGGAAATCCAGCCTCTTGCTGCTCAGCCATTGGAATATCGTTTCGGCCGGCACCATCAGGCCCAGGTGCGTCACCGGCGTGGGAATGACCTGGTTATAAACGCAGACCATAGATGAAATCCCGATTAAATCGTAAGTATCGCCCATGAAAATACCGCCGCCCGAGTTGCCGAATATTGTCGGGGCATTCATCACCCAGAATTTCTCGCCGTTCATCTGCTTGTACAGGCTGGAGATCTCCCCGCTGGTCGGCAGCGGGTCATAACCCAGCGGGCAACCTACCGCGTAGACCGGGCTGAAGACCTTGATTTGTTGAATCCTGTCCCTGGAAACAAAGTGCGCCGTGTGCTTGAACTGTTTGGAGACCTTAAGGTGCAGTATGGCCAGGTCCTTGACTTCGTCGTAAATAACTATTTCAGCCTTGAACTCATCCATGGCCGAGAAATCATCCCGGTAAACATCTATGTTTATCTCGGAAGCCTTATTAACGACCGGCTGCTCAATGCTGTCTTCCGGAGAGTTATCCTCAATCGACAAAACCGTGCCTTTAACCACGTGATAGGCGGTCAGGATATAGGTCTGGTACTCATCCTTGAAATACGGCTGGCTGTAGATGATGATTCCGCCGCCCACGTTACCCTTGGTCCGGACCCGGACCGACGGCAGAAGCAATTCCTCGTAAAGCCTTTCGTTGCGGACGGAATTATTGAGCGACTGCTTCAACCGATAGACCTCATCCAGGTTATTGACCAAACGGTCAGTGGTGGCGTTAAGCTGCTTTTCTATTACGCCCAGCTTGGTGCTGACCTTCTCGTCAGCGCTGGAAACTTCCTTGAGGAAGTCGGTCAGGCCGGCCCGTAAAGAAGCCACCTCTTCTTTGGTCATCTGGGACTCAATTTCCGTCCGCTTCAAAAGTATATTGATTCTCTGGCGAAGCGCCAGGATGGTATCGTCAGCCGACCGGATCTGTTCGTTGGCATCGGACAGCGATCCCTGCTGCGATATCTGTCCGGCCTGGAGTTCTTCCGAGAAGTTAATCAGGCTGTTAATCTGGATTTCCAGCACGGCCCAGACCGCGACTAATCCGGCGATGAACAGCGCTAAGGTGGACGGCTTTATCCTGATAAAGGCGCCGGAAAAGATCCGAATCAATCGCCTGATGATAACTGATTTCCGATTCTTGTTGTTTTTCATAAGCCACCTCCTTGCCTGATTTCCCGCCCCGGTAATCTGTATTACCCACTCCGCTTGTTTCCTCCTTTTATCTTCTGCACCATGTTAAACACAATCGGAGCAATGATAGCCTCGTGTCCGCCGTTAGCCTGAATCTGGCCGTAAGTCACCCGGCCCAGGTAAACCGGGTTGCTGAGCATAAAGCCCAGCGCCTGCCTGGACCAGACCGCGCCGGAGGGCGAAGGGATATTCATCTCGTTCATCCGCCTGGCCACCTTGCCCAAGCTCCTAAGCCTGAGATATTCACGATAAACCATCCGGACTATTGATGACTCAAAAACCTCCGGTCTCAGCACGAATCGTCCCTGGATAGGGTCAAAGTTCTTGCGGTATCCATAAGGCGTTACCCCGCCCTGATGCCGGCCCTGGCTGGCCGCACGGCGCTTGCCTGCCTGTATCCGGTCTAGCCAGGCATCTAACCCTATAACCTTAGCCCTTTCGGCTTCGGCGGACCCCTTTCTTAACTCAACCTTCTTTACTACAGGCATCTTCCCCTGCTGGTAATCAGATATCTTGCCCTGGTTCTGAATTTCCGGTTCCGGCGAATTTACCATATAATTACTCCTTTTTCAACCCAATTAGAGCTAATAACCAATTATCCTTAACAACCTTTCTTCTCTCTCCCTCCACATGTTATATCGGTATATTGTCAAAGATTCTTTAGAATATTTTACATATTTAGGCGATATTTTTATTAGATACTTATATGTGGGTCTATTCATGATGGCTATTCCCGGGCCTCGCCTTTGCCCCTCTGGATGACGAGCGTCCGGCTAGCCTGGTCTGCCGAATCAACCAAGCTGAACACCGACATTATCCGGTTCATCAGCTTGAACTGGTCCTCTTCGGTCCGGTCGCAATAGACCACGAAATGCGCTATGCCCTGCCGGTTGTCAATACCGCTCAAGTCTTTGCCGGCCACGTAATGTCCGGCCCGGTTATCCGGCGTGATGAATCCAAATGCCAACCCGTCCTTACGCTTGAGTACGGACCAGAATGCCTCCGGGCAATCCACCCGCCCGGAGCCGACCTGACCAGTCTGGTAATTAGAAAACAAATACTGCCCTTTTTCGAAGTTATCACCAAGCCCATTATTAAAACACTGGTTTAATCCGGCATTAGATAAAATATCCACTACCGGCAGGTCTTCATAAAATGTATATTGCCGGTAAAATCCGCCCGGCGCGACGGCCCGGTAGCGAGCCATCAGCGGCCCAACCGCCTCGGATTCCAGTTTGTAGCCGCCCTTATCGCCTCCCGACCCCAGCAAAACCCCGGGCGCTTCCAGTATGGCGCCCTTTCCGCCCAGTACGTTCAGGCTGCTGAATATCCCGGCGCCGATATCGCGGACATGCCATCTTCTGATGACGCCCTCCGCTTCCGGTTCCAGATAAGCCCTTATCCTCTCGTTTTTGACGCCATTGTCCCCGGATGGTTTAACCTGTAAAAGATTGTACGACTGTTCAGGTTTGGGCTGCTTGTTGTCAACATCAAAATAGATATAGAAATACCTGGTAGTATTCATATAAGCCTTCCCCCGAAGCGCCCAGTAAACATTGACCCGCGCGCTGTTCCGGGCGTCAAAGCCCGGCTGCTTATCGACCTGGCAGGGAGCCTCGCCCAGCGGCACGCCGGCCTCGTCATACTCCACCACCCGGATTGAATCCAAATCCAACCCAGCCTCCGGCTTTCGGCGCTGTACGCCCACCGGCAACCCGCGCACCTCGGGAAAGGCCTCGGATAAAAGCTGGCTGAAATCAAGGCTGACCTCGACCGGGCAGGCAAACTGGTTGGCGCCCAACGGCTCGCGGGTAACTTTGTTCTCCAGCCTGACAAATACCCGGTAAGGCCAGTCCTTTTGCCACCAGACAAACCTCTTGGCCACCTCCTGCCCCGGCATAATTACCTCCGGGTTAACCGCCCGGGCCGGGAACGATTTAAGCATAAAACCTATTTCCGCAGAAGATGCCAAACCGGCTCTTCCGGAAATCATTACTGCTTCCAGAATGTTTTTTAATTTAGCCGACTTATCCTCAAATAGTTTTACCAACTGCGCATAGTTATCATGTGATTTTTCATATTGACCGCTCATAAAACCATTGCTTATTGATTGTATCGCAACGGTCTTTTCGCGCAATAAGCGCAAGGTATTAATATATTCATTTATTACCCTCTGGTAATTGATTTTTTCCAGCTCAGTAAAATACAAATCATTATATGCATTTGCTACGACATGGCTCATCAGAAATTTATATGCCAGGTATTGCCACTGCTCAGCCACATATTTCCAAGTGTTGATATATTGTTTATGGCTATGCGCCCTTGCCTCCAACCGTCCCAACAACTTCTGCGCTTCGCCGGCCAATCTGACCACCTCGTCCAGCCGGGCGTTGAACTCCGGCACCTCCAAATGGAAATCGCTGGCAAAGGGGTCTTCATAGAGTCGGCTGACCACATCGTCCGGAAACCCCAGCAACCGGTTGCATTGGTTAAAAATATCAGCCACCTCGAAACCGGTATCGGTATCAATCCCGAATAACGAGCGCGAGAACCGCGCCGGGAACGAGCCATAATCCGCCTTGTCCGGACCCCAAGCGCATTCGGCCGCCCAGAGCACGTTGAGCCAGTTGGCCTCAAAGAACTCCGGCCCGGGCCGGCGCCAACCCAGTTCCAGCACCACGCCCAGCACCGGTTTGCCCGACTCGACAAACGGCACGCCAACCCGGCAAAATTCCAGAATACTGTCCCTGGCGTCATCTATTAACGGGAATATCCGGCCCTCGGCGTATCCTTTCGGGCACAGGAACTGCCCCAGCCCGGCCTTGCCAATCGCCTCGATGGATGAACGGTAACGCTTCGGGTCGCGGGTATTATTCATTATCACCGATTTGTCCGGTATCCGGGTCAACAGCTCCTGGTATTTCAGGAACATCTCGCCCCAGAACACCGGCGTCTTGTAATAAATCCGGGCTAGGTGCATCACCCGCTGGATGTGCGTATTAAATTCCAGCATGCTGTCGGTCGAACTGCCGCTAACCTCATCACCGCAGTTGAAATGCAAGTACTTGGACTCAAACGCTGGCACCGCCTTCTCATAAACCTGCTCCAGGTAATCGTAATAATCCTCCTGCCGCGGTGTTACCGACCCGTCCGGTGATTTAAGCGGAACCCCGGACTGGATATTGCCGATAAGCTCAATGTTATGCGCCTTGGCGTCGGCAGATACTTCCCGGATTTCGTCCGGAGTCAGGATATCCAGCGTTGATTCCACTGAGAACGTCAGCAGGTTCATCTTGTATAAAGCCAGGGTCCGGATGATGTGCTTGAACTGCTCCACGGTCGGGACGGCGTTATGGCTGATATCCATCTGTACGCCGCGGTATTTATAAATCGGGTAATCGGTGATGAAAACCCCCGGCACCAGCGCCTGGATACCCTGTCTCGTTATCAACTGGCGAAGCGTCTGGGCCGCGTAGAAAACTCCCTCAGGGTCATTACCCAAAAGCATCACCGCGTTCTGCTCCACCGACAACAAATAGCCCTGTGGTTCGAGCGCGTCGTTGACAACAACACCCCGCTTGACGGCCCGCTCGTTAACACCCTTATCGCGCTTGGGCACGCCCAACACTATAGAATTAGGCCTGGTCCGGGCATCGAAATCATCCAGCTCCACCGGCACCTTGACGCCGTAATCAAATTCCAGGTCTATGCTTATCTGCTCGGCCGCCCGGCGCTCCAGTCCGGTGCTGGTGCTTTCCAAAACTATCCGCCAGTCCGGGCTGATGGCACAGCCGTTATTCCGGTAAGTTACCTGCCTGGGCCGGGGAATGACGTTGATTTGTGATTTACCAGATTGACTGTCTGCCGGAGCGGATGACAAATCGCCGCAGCAGGAAATGATAACAAGTATGATTAGTAGTGCTTTACGCATTATGATTTAACGGGACGGTTAGAACTACCAGCGGATAACCGCTGAAGCCCAGGTCAGCCCGCCGCCGAACGCAACAAGAACCGCGATGTCGCCCTTCTGGAGCTTGTCGGCCCGGGTGACTTCGTCAAACGCTATCGGCACCGACGCCGACGAGGTGTTTCCGTATTTATGGATATTAACGAAGACCCGTTCCATAGGGAAGTTCAGCCGCTCGGCCGCCGCTTCCAGTATCCTCAGGTTGACCTGATGCGGCACAATCAGCTTGATGTCGTCCATGGTCAGCCCGCATTCCTGGACGGCTTTGCGGATCAGGTCGGACATTTTGGTCACCGCGAATTTATATACCTCGCGGCCTTTGAGCTTGACGCAGTGCCCGCGTTCGTCTACGGTTTTGTGACTGGGCGGGTTCCGGCTACCGCCGGCCGGCTGGTAGAGTAAATGGGTGCCGTTGCCGTCCGCACCCATATAGGTGTAAATTATCTCGTGTCCGTGGACCGTGTCGCCCGAATGCAGCACCACCGCGCCGGCCCCGTCGCCGAACAATACGCAGGTGCCCCGGTCTTTATAATCGGTAATCCGGGTGAGCGACTCGGCCCCGATGACCAGGGCGTATTTATAATTACTGCCCAGCATCAGCCTCGTGCCTACGCCGAAACTATACATAAACCCGCAACAGGCGGCTGAAATGTCGAAGGCCGCGGCGTTCTTGGCGCCCAGCCGGCTCTGCAAGTAACAGGCCGTCGACGGAAAAGGATGGTCCGGAGTAACCGTGCCGATGACTATCACATCCAGCTCCTCGGCTTTTATCTTGGCCGCCTCCAGCGCCTTTTTGGCCGCCTCAAAGCACATATCCGACGTGGCCATCTTCTCGTCTATCATCCGGCGTTCCTTGATGCCCGACCGGGTGACTATCCACTCATCGCTGGTATCGACTATACTCTCGAAATATTCGTTGGTCAGCACCTTGGACGGCACAAATGAGCCCGTCCCTATGATGCCTACTTTTCGGATTTTATTCATAGGCGGCCATTATACTCACGAATGCCTAATGTCAAGAAGATTTTATGTTATTATCTTGATTTCTGATAAAACCTTGCTTTACTACCAGCCTCTATGACAGACTTCCTGCTGGAACTGGGTTGCGAAGAAATCCCGGCCGGGTACATCAATCCGGCCCTGGAGCACAGCCGTAAATACCTGGCCGGATATCTCGGTGAAAAACGGCTCAACCCGGGACAGATCACGGCCCTGGCCTCACCCCGGCGCCTGGCATTCTTCGTGCCCGGACTGCCCGACGCCCAGGAGGATATCAACAAGGAAATACTCGGCCCGTCCGTGACCATAGCCTTCGACCATAACAACGACCCCACCGCCGCGCTCTACGGCTTCTCCAAAAAGAACAACGTCCAGCCGCATCAGGTCAAGATAAAAGATTCGCCCAAAGGCAAAATCTGCTACCTCCAGATAAGCATCAAGGGCGAAAAGACCGAAAAGCTCCTGGCCGACGCCGTGGCCGGACTGGTCAAATCAATACCATTCCCCAAATCGATGTGGTGGCTGGCCTCCAAAGAAGGCGGCAAATCGCTCACCTTTGCCCGGCCCCTGCGCTATATACTGGCTGTATTCGGCGCAAAAACGCTCAAGATAGAACTGTCCGGAGTGGCATCGGCCAAAACATCGGCCGGCCACCCATTCTATACCGGCAAGCCGGTGGACATCAAATCATCCGACCCGGCCAAGTACAAGGACGCCCTGCGCAAGGCACGCGTCATCGTCGACCCGGCCGAGCGCAAGGACATCATCCTCAAAGGCATCCGGGACATCGCGCAAAAGTGCGACGCCGTCTGCGACGAGCCGGCTCTGCTCGACGAGGTCACCCATCTGGTCGAGTTCCCATCCATCATCGAGTGCTCGTTTGACGAGTCGTTTCTGAAGATACCATCGGCCGTCATCGAATCGGCTATGAAATCGCACCAGCGCTATTTCCCGCTCAAGGATTCCAAGGGCAAGCTCCTGCCCCGGTTCGTGGTGGTCAGCAATAATCCCAATAATAGCCCTCTCATCAAGGAAGGCAACGAGCGCGTGCTCCGAGCCCGGCTGGCCGACGCCGTCTTCTTCTGGGAAAACGACCGTAAAATACCGCTGTCCGAATACGCCCAACGGCTTGAATCCATCACCTTCCTAGGCAAACTCGGCACTATGAAAGAAAAGTCGGCCCGCCTGAAAGAGCTGTCCGTATTCCTGACGGCCGAACTCAACTGCCAGGCCGCCGAGAAGACCGCTGCCCGGGCCGCCGAGCTCTGCAAGGCCGACCTGATGACCGGTATGGTCGGCGAATTCCCCGACCTCCAGGGCATTATGGGCTATGAATACCTCAAAGACTCCGAACCCGGCGTGGCCCTGGCCATCAAGGAGCACTACCAGCCCCGCTTTGCCGGCGACGCCTTGCCGCAAACACCGGCCGGCATCTGCCTGTCGCTGGCCGAGAAGTTCGACAACCTGGCCGCCTGCTTCATCAGCGGCCTGATTCCCACCGGCTCCAACGACCAATACGGGCTCCGGCGCCAAGTACTGGGCATCATCAATATCGTCGTCAAAAATAACCTCAGCCTGTCGCTCGGCAAGGTCTGGAAAAAAATACTCCCGCTTCTGGTCGAAACCGGCCGTCCAAAGGCCCCGGAACTGGCCAAGTCGCCTTATCCGGGAGCCCAATCATTCTGGACCAACGTAGCTAAGGCCGGCAACCCGTCCGACGCCGACATCCAGGCATTCAAAACCGATATCACCAAGTTCATCGAACAGCGCTGCTACCAGATGGCCGTCGAGGACGACGCCATCCCGCACGAAATCTTCAACGCCGTAATCATCCCGCACGGCATAGACAACCTGATTGACCGCTACCAGCGGATAAGAACGCTCCACAAGCTGTCCCAAGAACCCATCTGGGGCGAGCTGGTCGAGGTGGTCGAGCGCACCCATAACATCGCCAAAGGCGCCTCAAGCACGGGCGGCATCGACGAATCACTGCTCAAGGAAAAGGAAGAGCAGGAATTGTACGCCGCCTATAAAGATAACAAGGACCAAATCGCCCAACTGTCCGGCCGGGCCGACTACGAAGCCGCCTCGCGCTTATTCCACAAAACATTTGCCCAGCTGGCCCACACATTCTTCGATAAGGTCTTCGTCAACGTCGAAGACAAAGCGCTCCGGGACAACCGCATCGCACTCAACCGAAATATCAACCGGCTCTATTTTGACAACATCGCCGACCTGTCGCAGATACCTCGTAAAAAGTATTAGTGACACTTCGAGTGTAACGAGTTAGTGTCACTTATCCCCGAAGCGCAGCGAAGTGGGATTAGTGCGAATTACTGTCACTTATCCCCGAAACGCAGCGAAGTGGGATTACTGACAGTACGCAGCCTCCTGTAAGGACTTATCCAGTGCAAATATTAATACAATTGTGATTTGCACTGAAAAATAGCCCACAGATTTAAACACGAAAACTCTCCTGCTTTCCTGGACTCCTTATTAAATATCTTCTTCGTGCCCTCCGTGCCTCTGTGGCTAAACTAATCCGCCTTATCCGCTCAATCCGCGGTTACTGACTCGAATTACTTGCTTCTTCGCTCCAAATAGGCTATATTATATACACTTAAATAAAAGGAGGCCTTATATGAAATCATTCCTGTGTCTATTAGCCCTGGCAACAGCACTGCTGATTTACCCGTCCGCGCCGGGCGTCTCCGCCCCCAAGCCGGCCGAAAATAAACCGGCCGAGGAAACCGAGCAGGACAAAATCAACAAGGCCGTGGACCGGGGAGTGGAACTGTTGTTAAAACAGAAATTCGGCCGCGGCTCGAGCGAACTGGAACTGGTCGTGCTGACCCTGTCCCACTCCGGACTGAATGAAGACAACCCCAAATTCAAGGAATTGGTCGCGTCGATGCTTCAGAAAAACGAGCCGCAGGTCTATCCCGTCTCGCTCCGGGCCATGGCCCTGGAAAGCATCAACCGGGTCAAATACCAGGAGCAAATCGCCGACTGCGCCCAATCCTTAGTCAACTACCAGGCAACCAATGGGCAGTGGGGCTACGACGCTATGTTCCGCAAGGGTAAGGACATCAAGCCGGTGGTCACGCCTGACCCGCCCAAGGTCATCGAGGTCATCTCCGACGCGGCTGTGCCGGCGCCCCAGAGAAAAGACAGCAAAACCGAATCCAAAAAGGAAGACAAGCTCAAAAGCTACGCCGTCAACCGCAACAACCCCAAGCGCCCGCCCTCGGGCGATAATTCCAACACCCAGTTCGCACTGCTCGGGCTTAGGGCCGCCGCCCGGGCCGGCGTAGCCATCCCCAAAGAAGTCTGGGAGGACTCGGCCAAATGGTGGATAAAAGACCAGGAAAAAGAAGGCGGCTGGGCTTATTCCTACGGCACCACTTTCAAAGGCTCCCCCTACGGCTCGATGACCGTGGCCGGCATCTGCGGCCTGGCCATCTGCAAATGTTACCTGGGCGAGGACTACAAGAACGACCCGATCATCAAAAAGGCCATGGACTGGCTCAGCTCCGGCCTCAACTTCAGCGAGAACACCGGTTGCGGCAAATTCGTCTTGTTCTTGGATAAAACAACCTGGCTCTATTATTATATCTACGGTGTTGAGCGGGTCGGCGCCATAATGGATACCGATAAGCTCGGAGAAAAAGACTGGTATAAGATGGGCATCGAATATCTGTTGGCCAGCCAGGCCCGGGATGGTTCCTGGAACAGCTCCATCGACGACCGGTTCGGATGCACCTCCATGGCCGACACCTGCTTTGCTCTGATGTTTCTAAGAAAAGCCACGCCGGTGATGAAGACCAAGACCCCCAGCCCGGAAGAAAAGAAGATAGAAACCCCGGATAGCGGGAAGTAAACAAAATACAAAGTCGCAGAGGCGCAAAGCGAGCAAAAACTAAAAATAAAGCTATTGTCTTTTTCGTGTAACTTCGTGATTTCGTGGTAAAAGTATGAAGAAATGTCCTTTTTGCGCTGAGGAAATACAGGACGAAGCCATCAAGTGCCGGTACTGCGGCGAGTTCCTGAACAAGGTAAAATGGTATTACAAGACCAGCACCCTGATACTCGGGTTCCTGTGTGTCGGTCCGTTGGTCCTGCCACTAATCTGGCTCAATCCGCATTACAACAAATGGCTGAAAATCGGCCTGACCATTGCCTGCCTGGTAGCCGGATATTATATGGGCCTGGCCGTGATGGACTCCATCCGGATACTCAAAGACCTCTCCCGCGACCTAAGACAACAAGGATTATATTAGTGGCACTTATCCCAACACGAAGTGTTGGGGCTAGTGACACTTCAAGTCCCACCCAAAGGCGGGATAAACTCCGCGAGTTATACTCTGGCAGTTTGAGCGTTAGCAAATTATCTGCCAGGTATCCTCGGCTGTAACTCATTACATTCGAACAGCCGATGGGGCCAGCACTTATCCAGCGACCCTAGGGAGCTGGGTTAGTGACACTTCGAGTGTAACGAGTTAGTGTCACTTATCCCCGAAACGAAGTGGAGCGGGATTAGTACGAGGCGTAAAACAGGGTACCTCCCCCCTCCTCCCCACTATCCCCCTAGTAGTATGCCCCATACCCTCTAAGCGTATACCCCATACCTTAAGCTTATTAACCCAATACCTTAAATTTATTAACCCAATACCTTATACTTATCAACCCAATACCTTAAGCTTATTAGCCCAACATCTTATACTTATTAATCTAATAGCTTATGGATATTAATCCCATAGAGGAATAAGGTATGTCAAAAAACCGTTAAAATGTAAGATTGGGGTAAAAATGGGTGTTTTTTAGAAAAGATGCCTTGGAATACCCGTATTTACTGCTCTAGGAAATAAAGTGTCCTTACCCATGATGGTTCTTATAAAGACCCATCAGGGTCTAAGGGCAGGGGGCTTCGCTCTGTCATCGGATACCACTATCAGTGGCCTCAGAGCTCTCAGCGGTTTAATTCCCTCATCGGGATTAACCTATTTCGGTTGGGCCGCTTCCCGGCGGTGCTTGAGCAAGGCGCTCTGTCAATCCGTAGATGCGCCCGCTCTTTTTATTTTGGCCCTATAAATTATGGGCTAATATCGCCCGGGGAACCTCGGAATAATCACGGACGGCTAAATAATATTCCTTTATCTTTAAGCCGGAGGCGATTCTTTTTAACCTGTTTAAGTCGGAATTATCGCCTTTTATCTTGGCTTCAAACGCGGTCTTCTTGTTCAGGATAAAATCCACTTCCGGCCCTTTATATTTTTCGTAGTAGTTTAACGGGCCGTATTTTTTCAGGTTCAGGAAAACGGCGTTCTCAAAAACGGCGCCTTCGGTCAGACGGCCCAAATAGTTAAGCAACCCGGTATCGCAGAAATAGACCTTCTTTGCGCCCCGGACCTCTCCGTCAATGCCGCGGGAAAAGGGACTGAGCACGAATATGAAATAGGTCTTTTCCAGGAAGTTCAGGTAGGAATAAACCGTTTCCCTGGCCAGCCCGACTTCAGAGGCAATCTTACTGATTTCCGTTTTTGAGCCCACCCGGCCGGTCAAAAGCAGTATCAAATCCCTGAGTTTTCCTAATTCCTTGAAGTCCGATATGGTCTTTACGTCCTTTTCAAAATACGATTTGAAGACATCCTCTAATATTTGCCTCTTTACGGCCCGGTCCGGCTCGGCCACCACGGCCGGGAAACCGCCGAACTCCAGATACTCGTTATAAAACTTCTTGTGCAGTTCAAAAGCCACCTTATTCTTGCCTTTTGCCCCGGCTGAGAAACTGCTGAATATCCTGGTCGACTTTTCCTTGAACACCAGGAATTCTTCAAAATCCAGCGGGAAAAGCTCGTAAACCGCTTTTCTGCCGGCCAGCGATTCGGGAAAAAGATTTTTAAGGTAGTAACTGCTTGAGCCGGTCAGGAAGAACTTGATGTGATAATGGTCAAAAAGATACTTGATGGCCTTGACGATATTCGGGGCAACCTGCACCTCATCTAAAAAGACATAGGATTTCTTGCCTAATGAGAATCCGGCTTCCTGCAGGTTGGCAATGATATTATCGAAATTATCCTCTTCAAATATCTTCTGATTGAGCGGGTTTTCCAGGTCCAGAAATATTTTATGCGGACTTTTGATTTCCTGGAATATCCGGCGCATCAGGGTGGTTTTGCCGACCTGACGCATGCCGGTTAAAACAACAACCCGGGGTAGGTTAATCTCTTTCAACAACTGCCCGGACAGCCTTCTTTCGTATATCTTCATGGCTCGTGATTATACAGGATGTTTCAAAAGTGTCAATATATACCAGACAAAATTGGTATTAATTTGATAGCCATATTTATCCTGTCTGCTTCGCCTGTCCCCGCTAGTTCGGAAATACTCACTACAAGCAAAATCCGCTCGCCTGCCTCAGGCAGGGGCAGACGCCCGCGCTAACCTTACTTCGGCTGGGCCGCTTCCCGGCGGTGCTTGAGCAAGGCGCTCTTCAGCGACGGGTTGTTCAGGGCCAGTATCTGCACGGCCAGGTAGCCGGCGTTTTCGGCTCCGTCCACGGCCACGGTGGCTACCGGGATGCCTTTGGGCATCTGGACCGTTGACAGCAGAGCGTCCAGCCCGTTCAGGGCGCTGCCGGAAAGCGGGATGCCGATGACCGGCAGGACGCAGTTGGCGGCCACCGCACCGGCCAGGTGCGCGGCCATGCCGGCCCCGCAAATCAATACCTTGATGCCCCGCTGGTCGGCCTTCTGGGCGTAGTCGGCCACCTCTTCGGGCATGCGGTGAGCGGACAGGGTCTTGAACTCATATTCAACCCCAAAGTTCTTCAATACTTCAATGCATTTGTCCATCCTGGCCGTGTCGCTTTTACTGCCCATCAAAATTCCTATTTCCATATTTAAAATCTCTGGCGCCGAAGCGCCATGGTCCCGAAAGCATTCGGGACCACTTTCTTTAGTAAGCTGATTTAGCAGATTTAGCGGAAAACTAATTTATACAAATATTTTCGGCTTAATCCGTTCAATCCGCGTACCTACCTAATCATTACTCCATCAACGCCGCCAGGTGCGCTTCGATGCACAGCGGCAGGTCACTAAGGTTATATCCGCCTTCGAGGCTGGAGACTATCCGGCCTTTGCAGACGTCCTTGGCCAGCGCTTTGGCGATGCGGGTCAGCTGGCCGTAGTCGGCGATATTCAGGCCCAGCCCGCCCAGCGGGTCGTTCTTGTAAGAGTCGAACCCGGCCGAGATGAATATCAGCTCGGGCTTGAAAGTCCTTAGGTGCGAATCCAGCACTTCGCGGAACTCTTCGAGGTATTCGCCGGGCGAGACGTCGAACGAGAGCGGCAGGTTGATGGTGTAGCCGACGCCCGGGCCATGGCCGACTTCTTCGGCGTCGCCCGAGCCGGGGTAATACGGGGAGCGGTGCATGGAGAAGAACAGCACCGTATTGTCATCGTAAAATGCCTCCTGGGTGCCGTTGCCGTGGTGCAGGTCCCAATCTATGACGGCGACTTTTTTAAGCCCGTGCTTTGCCTGGGCGTAGCGGGCCGCGACGGCCACGTTGTTGAACAGGCAAAAGCCCATGGCGTGGTTCTTGGTGGCGTGGTGTCCGGGCGGCCGGACCAGGCACAGGGCGTTGGACTGGGGCGTTGACAGGACGGCGTCGACCGCGGCCATAACGCCGCCGGCGGCATAGAGGGCCGCTTCATAAGACCGGGCCGAGACAACCGTGTCGGCGTCGAGGTAGCGCTGGCCCGATTCGCAGAAGTCCTTGAGCATCTTGATATAAAATGGGTTGTGCACCCGGGCGATTTCCTCTTCGGTGGCCGGACGGGGCGGCACCTGGCTGAGTTTGCCCCAGAGCTTGGTGTTTTTCAGGTATGCCATGGTGCGCCGGAGCCGCTCGGCGTTTTCCGGATGCTCGCCGGTATCGTGCTCGAGGTAGATATCGGAATAGACTAAATGTGTTTTCATAGCGCTTTACTTCGGCAGTTGGAGTGGTCCCGAAAGCATTCGGGCCCAGGCTTACTGCCGAGTATCCTCGGCTGTTCCCGCTTCGGCGGGACGAACAGCCGATGGATAAGGAAATTTCTTAACATTTGTCCGGGCAAATACAACAAAATCAGCAAACTGATTTTTCGGGCCGCCAGCCAGCGGATAATGATTTTTACGGGCCGGGCTTGACGTAAAAGTCTTGACTAAAACAAATAGAAAAGGTAGAAAACGGTTTATATTTATCTATAAAGGAGTCTACTGCTATGGATGAAAAAATTCTGGTTCAATGCAACGGATGTCCGGCCCAGTATAACGTAGCCAAGCTCCAGCCCGGAGCCAAGTTCAAATGCGCCAAGTGCGGCACCATCAATATGGTTCCGGATTTAGGAGCGCCTGAAGAAGCTCCGGCAGAACAAGAACAGGCCCCGGCTCCGGCGCCACAGCGTCCGGTTGCGCCGCCCAGGCCAACCGCGTCAGCTCCGGCCGCTCCTAAAATCGGCACCTCCAAGATAAAAGTCAATATCGGCCCTAAGAAGACCAGCAAGTTCTCCAAACCCGTCACGGCAAGAACAGCCGCGGCCGGCGGAGAGGACAACGATATGGGCGGCATCCAGGTCAAGAAAAGCAACAAGAAGTTATTCATCATCATCGGCGCGGCCGTAGCGGTGATTTTAATCATCATTATAATCGCCATGAGCGGAGGTCCGAGCAAGGAAGAGCTTGCGGCCCAGGAAAAGGAAGCCCAGAAGACCGAGAAGAAGGATAATAAGAAGGAAGAAAAAAAGGTCATCAGGAGAACGGCCGATGACACCGACGAAGGCGCCGAGGAAAAGAAGACTGAAGAGAAAAAAGCCGAACCGGTCAAGGAAGAAAAGAAGGCTCCCAAGAAGGTCAAGTTTGCCGATTTCGTAGACGCCGACGTCAAGAAAGAGATATTTGAGATTCTGCAGAAGATGCCCAACCAGAAAGACGACGAGTTCAAACAGAACTCAGACGCCATCAAGGCCAAGGGCGAGAAGGCCATCCCGGTATTGATACTGGCCATCGGCATCACCGAAGACACCGACGACGCCAAGCGGATAGGCTCTTTTGCGTCCGATATCCTCAGAAAAATGGCCAAGTGGGAAGACGCGCCCAACGTCAATCCGATGATCGGAAAAATACAGATGAACGACTTCTGCGAGGACTGGAAGGAATGGTACCTGGAAAAATACGGGCCCAAGGAAGATACCGACAAGTAGAATAATTAGAATGTGAGCTGTAGGATGTCAGGAAAAACCACGGCCGCCACACCCAATGCGGCCTTTATGCAGGATATTCTCAGGGAAACCGGCGTCAACGCAAACCTGTGCTACCAATGTCGCAAATGCTCGGCCGGATGCCCGATGAGCTGGGCGATGGACTATTCCCCGGCCCAGATTATACACGCTATCCGGCTGGGACTTGAAGACAAGGTGCTCAGCTCCAAAACGATGTGGCTGTGTTCGGCCTGCATGACCTGCTCGACGCGCTGCCCCCAGGAAGTGGACATAGCCCGGCTGATGGACGCCTGTAAAATCATCGCCATACGCAAGGGCTACAAGTCACCCATTTCCAGAGTCCGCAAATTTAACAGTGCCGCCATGCGCAATGTCATGTGGTTCGGCCGGATGTACGAACTGGGCATGATCGGCGACCTGAAACTGCGCACCCTGGAATTCTTTACCGACGTCGGGCTGGGCATAAAGATGCTCCTCAAGGGCAAGCTGTCCATCATACCGTCCCTGTCGCTGTCCCGGAGCATAACCACCTGGAACATTTTCTCCAAGGTCAAGGCCAAAGACAAGGAGGCGCACCGATGAAATACGGTTATTATCCGGGTTGTTCGCTTCATTCGACCAGCGCGGAATACGATATCTCGTTCCGGGCCATAGCCGAAAAGACCGGCATCGAGCTGACCGAAGTACCTGGCTGGGTCTGCTGCGGAACATCGCCGGCGCACGCGACTTCGCACCTTTTGTCCATCGCCCTGCCCATCAAGAACCTGGCGCTGGCCGAATCGTCCGGGCTGAATGATTTAGCCGTGCCATGCGCGGCTTGTTTCTCACGGTTCAAGATTGCCATGCACGAAACCGGCAAGGACGCCAGGCTCAAAGCCGATGTCAAAGAGGTTACCGGCGTGGAACTGCAGGGGAAAATCAAGGTGGTCCATCCGCTGGAGATATTCGACGCCATGGACCCGGCCAAAGCCAAGGAGCTGGTCAAGAAAGACCTGTCGCACCTGAAAGTGGCCTGCTATTACGGGTGCCTGCTGACCCGTCCGCCCAAGGCCATGGCCTTCGATGACTGCGAATATCCCATGTCGATGGACCGGATTCTGGCCAAGTTCGGCGCCAAGACGGTGGACTGGTCGTATAAAACCGAGTGCTGCGGCGCGACATTCGCCCTGACCGAAGTCGACGCGGTGCTGAACCTGACCCATAAGATACTGGAAAACGCCAAGGCGGTCGGCGCCAACGCCATCGCCGCGGCCTGCCCGCTGTGCCAGTCAAACCTTGATACCCGGCAGGCGGAAATCGAAGCCAAATACAACACCAGTTATAATCTGCCGGTCCTGTATTTCACCCAAATAATCGGGCTGGCATTGGGAATAGAGCCCAAGAAACTGGCGCTGTCCAAGCATTTTGTGCCGGTAGAATCGGTATTGTCATCCGTAACCGGATAGGATTTATATTTTTGGGGTAGTTTGTGACATTTGTAACGAATTACGAGGACTGATATGAACAACGGCAATAAAATCGGCGCGGTCATGGTGGTGGGCGGCGGCATCGGCGGGATGCAGGCGTCGCTGGACCTGGCCGAATCCGGTTATAAGGTTTACCTGGTCGAGCAGTCGCCGTGCATCGGCGGAACCATGGCCCAGCTGGACAAGACGTTCCCGACCAACGACTGCGCCATGTGCACCCTGGCTCCGCGCATGGTCGATGCGGGCAGCCATCTTAATATCGAAAAGCTGACTTATTCCAACGTCCAGGCCATCGAAGGCGAACCGGGCAATTTCAAGGTGCGCGTCCTGCAGAAAGCCCGCTCCATCGACCCGGCTAAATGCACCGGCTGCGGCGTCTGCACCGAAAAATGCCCGGTCCAGAAACGGGCCAACGCGCCGCGCTCAGAATACGACGCCGGCATCGTGGCCCGGCCGGCCATCTATATCCCCTTCCCGCAGGCTATGCCCAAGATACCGGTGATTGACCGGGCTCATTGCCTTTATTTCCAAAAAGGCATCTGCCGGGTGTGCCAGAAATCCTGCGAAGCCAAGGCCATCGACTTCGACCAGAAGGACGAGACCAAGGAAATCAGCGTCGGCGCGGTCATCCTGGCGCCGGGATTCGAGCTGTTTGATTCCAACCTCAAGAAAGAATTCGGCTTCGGCCGCTACCCCAACGTGGTTTCATCCATCCAGTTCGAGCGGATACTTTCCGCGTCCGGCCCGTTCCAGGGCGACCTGCTCCGGGTGTCGGACAAGAAGCATCCGCGCAAGATCGCTTTTATCCAGTGCGTCGGCTCGCGGGAAACGGAACATAATTTCTGCTCCTCGGTCTGCTGCATATACGCCACCAAGCAGGCCATCATCGCCAAAGAACACAGCCCGGAGCTGGACTGCCATATTTTCTACATCGATATCCGCGCCTTCGGCAAGGGGTTCGAGCAGTATTACGAGCGGGCCAAGGAAATCGGGGTCAAGTACACCCGCTGCCGCCCGTCCAGCGTCAAGGAGGTCCCGGCCAGCAAGAATTTGGCGGTCAATTATTTCGACGAGGCCAACCAGCTGGCTAACGAAGAATTCGACATGGTGGTGCTGTCCTGCGGGCTGATGCCGCCGGAATCGATAAAGGAGCTGACCAAGATATTCAATATCGAGACCAATAAATTCGGGTTCTGCACTACGACCACATTCACTCCGGTCGAGACCAACCGGCCGGGCATTTACGCCTGCGGGCCGCTGACCGAGCCCAAAGACATCCCGGAAACGGTGATGCAGGCCTGCGGCGCGGCGTCCAAGGCGATGGGACTGCTGGCCGAAAGCCGGGGCACGCTGATTACCAAGCGGGAATTCCCCAAGGAAAACGACGTGTCCGGACAGGAGCCGCGCATCGGCGTGTTCGTCTGCCACTGCGGCAAGAACATCGGCGGCGTAGCCGACGTGCCGTCAATCAGGGATTACGCCAAGACGCTGGCTAACGTGGTTTACGCCGATGATAACCTTTACACCTGCTCTTCGGACACACAGAAGAAAATCAAGGATAAGATAAAAGAGCACAACCTCAATCGCGTGGTGGTGGCGGCCTGCACGCCCCGGACGCACGAGCCGCTCTTCAAGAACACCTGCCGCGAAGCGAACCTGAACCCTTATCTCTTCGAGATGGCCAACATCCGCGACCAGAACACCTGGGTGCATATGTCCGAGCCGGCCAAGGCCACCCAGAAAGCCAAGGACCTGCTCCGGATAGCCGTAGCCAAGTCGCGCCTGCTGGAACCGCTCAAGAACCGATTCCTGGATATCGAGCACGACGCCCTGATTATCGGCGGCGGGATAAGCGGCATGACCGCGGCGCTGGAACTGGCCAACCAGGGGTTCACGGCGCATCTGGTCGAGCGCTCGGCCGAGCTGGGCGGCAATATGAAACATCTGTTCTATTTAATCGAGGAAACCTGCAACCCCCAAAAAGAGCTGGCCGCAACCATAAACAAAGTCAGGACCAATCCCAAGATAAAACTTTACACCTCATCGAGCATCAAGACTGTCGAAGGCTCGATGGGTAATTTCAAAACCACCATCCAAACACTCAAAGGCGATGTATCCTTCAAGCACGGCATCATTATCGTGGCCACCGGCGGCGAGGAATACAAACCCAAGGAATACCTTTTCGGACAGGACGAAATGGTCATCACCCAGGTCAAGTTCGAGGAAAAGATAGCCCGGATGTTAAACATCGGGGCGGCCAACCCGACCCAGGCGGACCTAGCCAAGGTCAATTCGGTGGTAATGATACAATGCGTCGGTTCGCGCAACGAGGAACACCCCTATTGCAGCCGGATATGCTGTTCCATGGCCGTCAAGAACGCCCTGAAGTTCAAACAGCTTAAACCGGACGCCAATATCTACGTTTTATACCGCGATATGCGGACTTACGGGCTAAACGAGGAATACTACACCACGGCCCGCCAGCAGGGCGTAATCTTTATCCGATACCCCGAGGAAGATAAGCCGGAGGTGGTCCGCAAGAACGGAAAGCTGGCCGTAACCACCCACGACCCGATGCTCAACGAAAATATTACCATAGAAACCGACCTGTTAGTGCTGTCGGCCGGCAACGTGCCCGAACCAACTAACGAACAGTTGGCCCAGCAGTTGAAGGTGCCGCTTAACCAGGATAAATATTTCCTGGAAGCGCATATGAAACTCAGGCCAATCGATTTTGCCACGGATGGCATCTATTTATGCGGCCTGGCCCATTCTCCCAAGAACGTGGATGAAAGCATCATCCAGGCCGGCGGCGCGGCGTCACGAGCCTCGACCATACTGGCCAACAAACAGGTTGAACTGGACGGCATCGTTTCCGAAGTGGTTGATAAATACTGCGACGGGTGCGCCTACTGCATCGAATTATGCCCATACCACGCGCTGACCCTGATTGAATATACCCAAGACAACTCCGTTAAGAAGAAAATAACCCGCGACCAGGCGCTCTGCAAAGGCTGCGGCGTCTGCCAGGCGACCTGCCCCAAAGGAGGCATCGTCATCAACGGGTTCAAGCCGGAACAGCTGGCCGCTATGATAGATGCGGCGCTGGAAGTATAACCCAAGGAGTTTAATATGGCTGAGACAACGATTAAAAACACGGCGGCTGAGACTAAGTTCGAGCCTCTTATTGTGGCCCTGTGCTGTAACTGGTGCTCTTATGCCGGGGCCGACCTGGCCGGCACCTCGCGCGTCCAGTACCCGACCAATATCCGGATTATCCGGGTGATGTGTTCGGGTATGGTCCATCCCGGCATGGTCATAGACGCCCTGACCAAAGGCGCGGACGGCGTGCTGATGCTGGGCTGCCACATCGGCGACTGCCATTACCTGGAAGGCAATTATAAAACCCAATCGCGCAAAGAGGCGATTGAGATGATACTGGACGATATGGGCATTGAGCAGGGGCGCTTCCGGCTGGAATGGGTTTCGGCCTCCGAAGGCCAGCGCTTCGGACAGGTGGTCACCAATATGGTCGAACAGGTCCGAAAACTCGGGCCCAGCCCTTTTAGAAAAACTAAATAGAGGATAAATTTATGCCTGTCAGAGTATCCGAAGAATGGCTGAATATTTGCGGCGGATGCGAGGTCACCATCCTTGATATCGGCGAACCGCTGCTGGACCTGCTCCCGCATCTCCAGTTTGTCCATATACCGGTGCTGGCTGATAATAAATATTTCGGCCAGACCGGAGAGAAGACCAAGATGGAACTGCCCCAGGCCGACGTGGGCATCATCTCCGGCGGCGTCCGCAACGAAAAGGAACTGCACGTGGCCGAGGAGATGCGCCGGACCTGCAAAACCGTCATCGCTTTGGGCTCGTGCGCCTGTTTCGGCGGCATACCGGCGCTGGCCAATATGAGCAAGCTCAGCGACGTCTGCGACAAGATTTTCCGCGGTTCGGTTACCACCGAGTCTGGCCCGACGCCCTCGGAAAACCTGCCGCCGATGCTGGAATCCGTCAAGGCGCTGGACGAGGTCATTAAGGTTGACCTGGCCATACCGGGCTGTCCGACCTCGCCGGAACTGGTAGCCCAGGCGCTAACCGCTCTCCTGCAGGGCAAGCCGTTCAAGCTGGCCGACAAAAGCGTCTGCGACGAATGCCCCACCCGGCGCGAGAAAAAGTCATCCGACATAAAAATAAGGCGGCCGCTCGAACCGCTTAAATTCGACCAGTCATCATCCTGGGACAAAACCCGCTGTTTTCTGGAACAGGGCGTCCTGTGCCTGGGCCCGGCCACCCGGGCCGGCTGCGCCGGCATAACCACCGAAGCGGGCGAGACCAAGGTGCCCCGGTGCATCAAGGGCTATATGCCCTGCCGCGGCTGTTTCGGCCCGGTCCGCGACGGCGCCAACCCGCTGGTTGATATGATGACCGCGATTTCTTCCATCGGCCTGGACCTGAAACAGATTCCCGACCGGCGGGGATTATTCCTGCGCTATGTCGGTGCACAGGGTAGGTTGAAACCGTTGGCCGAGAAAAAATAATAAAGTCCCGCAAAAAAGAGGGATAAGGAGATACACAATGGGTAAAACTATTACCGTGGCCCCGGTTTCCCGGATAGAAGGCCACTGCAAGATCACCGTCCAGCTTGATGATAACGGCAACGTCGCCGATACTTTTGTAAATGTAGTCGAGCTCCGGGGCTTCGAAAAATTCTGCCTGGGCCGGCCGGTCGAGGAACTGCCCCGGATAGTCACTGCCATCTGCGGCGTCTGCCCCTGGTCGCATCACCTGGCTTCGGCCAAGGCCTGCGACGCCGTTTTCGGCGTCACGCCGGCGCCGACCGGAAAAAAGCTCCGCGACCTGTGCAACAGCGTGGCATTTACCGAAGAGCATATCCTGCACTTTTTCTTCCTGAGCGGTCCTGATTTCGTGATGGGGCCGGACGCCGACCCGTCCATCCGCAACGTCATCGGCATCGCCCAGGCCAACCCGGAAATCGGCAAAGCGGTGGTCCGCAACCGGCATCTCGGCTCGCGCCTGCTCAATATCATCTCCGGCAAATCCATCCACCCGGTCACGGCCGTGCCGGGCGGGTTCTCCAAACCGCTGACCGAAGACGAGCGCAAGCACTGCCTGCCCATGGCGCAGGAAGTGCTGGAATTCGCCAAGTTCGCCATCAAGTTCGCCAAGGAAAATATATTTCCCAAATACCTCGATGTAGTCAAGACCCTGGCCGTAATCAAGACCGGATTTATGGGCACGGTCGCCCCGGACGGATCGCTCAACTGCTATGAAGGCAAGATCAGGCTGATGAAGCCGGACGGCACCTATGTCGATTTCGCCTACGACAAATACACCGATTACATCAGCGAAAAGATTCTCAACTGGTCCTATTTAAAATTCCCCTACGCCAAGAGCTGGAACGAAGGGTTCTCAATGGACCTGGACAACCCCAAAGGCATCTACCGGACCAACACCCTGGCCCGGATAAACGTGGCTGAGAAAATGGCTACGCCGCTGGCCCAGAAAGAGTTCGAGGAATTCCGCAAGAACTTCGGCCGGCCGGTCCAGCTGACGATGTTATACCACTGGGCCCGGCTGATAGAACTGCTTTACCACGCCGAGCATATGGTCGAGCTCCTGAATGATAAGGACATCACCGGCAAAGACACCTGGACCAAGGTAACGCCAAGAGCCGGACGGGGCGTCGGTTGTGTCGAAGCTCCGCGCGGCACGCTCATCCACGACTACACCACCGACGAACAGGGTATGGTCACCAACTGCAACCTTATTGTCGGCACCACCCATAACAACGCGCCCATAAATATGTCCGTCAAGCAGTCCGCCAAGCTCCTGATTAAAAACGGCAAATACGACCAGGGCACGCTCAATCGGCTGGAGATGGCCATCAGGGCTTATGACCCGTGCATGTCCTGCGCCACCCATAAACTCGACGGCTCACTGCCGGTCAAGCTGACGATTCTCGACTCCACCGGCAAGGTAGTTGATACACTAATAAACTAAAAAAACTGAATTATGTCTTAAGCCCTCCACCAAGAACCGGAGGGCTTATGTTTTTATGGAAACTATTCCAGAATATTATAAGAAAGAAATCCTGGTCTTGGGCTGCGGGAATATCCTCTATAAAGACGACGGTTTCGGCCCGGCCGTGGCCGATTACCTCAACTGCAATTACCGCATCCCGGATAACGCGGCGGCCCTGAACCTGGGCCTGAGCACCCGCGGATTCATATTTGATATGCTCCTGTCCGAGGAAAAACCGCGCCGGCTGGTCATCGTCGACGCCATGACCGTGCCTGGCCGCAAGCCGGGCGAGGTATTCGAATTACCGCTGGACGGCTTGATTAAAGAAAAGATTGATGACTTCTCCCTGCACCAGGGGCCGACATCAAACCTGTTAAAAGAGTTGCGCGATATCTGCGGGCTGGAGGTTGTGATCATCGCCTGCCAACCGCAGAATATTCCCGGGGAAATGCAGTCTGGCCTGTCCGAACCGGTGCGTCAGGCTGTGGTTAAGGCCAGCCAGATAATATTCGAACGCTATTTAAACGCTATTTAGATACAGCGTCCACAGGGGCTTTGGGAATAATACTTTCGGCTTCCGTGTTCTCTGTGCCTCTGTGGCAAAAGGAGTCCATATGCACGAATGGGGAATCGCTCAAGACCTGGTGGATGAGGTCAAGCGCCAGGCAGCCAAGAACGGGATAACCAAGGTAACCAAAATCGGCGTATCGCTGGGCAAGCTGTCGCACCTGACGCCGCTGTCGCTGAAAACCTGCTTCAAGGCGCTGACCAAGGAAGACAAGATGCTCAAGCGCGCCCGGCTCCAGGTCAAAAAAACCCTTGACCACGCGGTAATTATTGATACAATACAAGGAGAAGCGTAATTCGTGGTTCGTTATTCGTAGTTTCGCTTTCGCAATCATTATTAGAAGCGTTTATCATGGCTACGAGTTAATCCCGATTCACAGGCAGACGAACTACAAAAAACGAAATACGAACAACGATTATATGATACCTAAAACATTGGAGACGGTTTTCCTGGATGGCGTTTTAAGCACTACCGCCAAACCGTCCCGCGAACAGGTACTGGCGGCAATCAAACGGGCTCAGGCCAAGCAGGGGCTGAACCTGACCGAGGTCGGTTATCTGGTCAATATGGATTACCCGGACCTGGTTGAACAGCTCTTTGAGACCTCCACCCGGATAAAGCGGGAGATTTACGGCGAGCGGCTGGTGTTCTTCGCGCCGCTGTATATCTCCGATTACTGCGCCAATGACTGCGAATACTGCAACTTCCACGTCCGCAACAGCCAGATGGCCCGGCGGGTGCTGACCATGGACGAAATCGCCGAGCAAACCAAATTCCTTATTAACCTGGGACACAAACGGGTATTGCTGGAACTGGGCGAAGACCCGCTCAATAACGGCATTGATTATGTCACCAAGGCCATAGCTGCCATCTATTCCGTGCGGACGGACAAAGGCAATATACGCCGGGTCAATGTCAATATCGCCGCCACCACGGTTGAGGATTACCGGAAACTCAAGGGCGCCAATATCGGCACTTACCAGCTCTTCCAGGAAACTTATCACCGCCCGACCTACAATAAACTGCATAAGGTCGGGCCCAAAGCCGACTACGAGCGCCAGCTGACCGGACATCTCCGGGCGATTGAGGCCGGACTGGACGACGTCGGGCTGGGCGTGCTGTTCGGACTGTATGACTGGCGTTTCGAGGTGCTCGCAATGGTGGCACACGCCCAATACCTGGAAACAACCTGCAAGGTCGGGCCGCATACCCTGTCCGTGCCAAGGTTCTGCGAAGCGCCAACCGTTAGTTACAAACCGGAGTATCCGGTATCGGACGCCGATTTCCTGAAACTAATCGCCATCCTCAGGCTGGCCGTGCCCTATACGGGAATGATAATATCCACCAGGGAACGGCCGGACATCCGGCATCAGGCGTTCAAGATAGGCATCTCCCAGGCCAGCGCCGGCTCGGTCACCACCACCGGCGGATACGGCAACAAGCCCAAGCAGCCGCAGTTCACCGTGCACGACGAACGCTCTCTGGAAGAAGTCATCGACAGCGCGCTGGACGCCAAGTTCCTGCCCAGTTTCTGCACGGCCTGTTACCGGAGCGGCCGGACCGGCCATCGGTTTATGGACCTGGCCAAGCCGGGCGAAATCCAGAAGCTCTGCCGGCCCAACGCCATACTTACTTTTGCCGAATATCTGGCCGACTTCTCCGGAGAAAAACTGGCTAAAAAGGGAAAAGGGCTTATAGACAAATACCTGTCGCAGATAGAAGACCAGTCCATCAAGAAAGAAACCCTTAAGCGGTTGGAATTGATTGCTAAGGGTAAGCGGGATACATTCTTCTAAACTACTTCTTCCGCTTGCTGATGTAATCCTTGAGCGCATCCTGCCAGGACCTGAGCGGCTGGAGCTTGGTGCTGTTGAGCACTGAATAGAGCGGGCGCCGGACGCCGGCCTGTTCCTCGGTCTCTTCCTTAGGCTCTATCTTGACCTTAAGCCCGACCAGCTTGTCTATCTCCTGCGCGAATTCATACCAGGAACACGAACCGCTGTTGGTCAAGTGGTAAAGACCCGAAGGCATATCCGCCTTGAGCATGGCTTTTATCTGCAGTGCCGCGTCGTAGGTGTAGGTCGGGCTGGAAATGATGTTGGATGTCACCTGAAGAACGGGCTTCTGGGCGGCGTTCTTGATGATAGCTTCGATGAAGTTGGTGCCTCCTTTGCCCATGCATCCGGCCAGGCCGAACAGGCCGGCCACCCGGATAAGGTAATGCTTAGGGGCCAGGGTGGCGAATAACTCGCCGGCCAGCTTGGAGATGGCGTAAACATTCAGCGGATGCGGCGAATCATTCTCGGTATAAGGCGACTTCTTCCGGCCGTCAAAGACGTAATCGGTGGAGATGTGTATCAGCCGGGCGTCGATATCGCGGCAGATCAACACAAGATTCCGGACGGCAATGGAATTTATCAGAAATGCCTTATCCGGTGATTTCTCGCATTCGGGCACGTTGTGGTAAGCCGCCGTGTTGATGACCACGCCGGGCCGGTGCTTTTCTATGACCGCACGGGCCTGGGCCGGGTCGGCGATATCGATGTCCTCAACGGTCAGCGGCACTAGCTCGAACTCTTGTTTAAAGACCGAACTGACATCCGTGCCCAACTGGCCGTTAGCGCCGATGAGAAGTACTTTCATGGATGTGATACTAATAAATACGGCTCAACAGTCAAGAAGTAAGAGATGTAATGCGAAATACGCGATGCACGATACGCGTATCGTGAATCACGCATCGTGTATCAGATTATTAACCGCCGAATATCCGCTTGACCTTATGCCAAAGCGCCTTGCGCTTGAGCTGGGTGATGGCTCCGGCCGGGTCAAGGTCCTTGGGACAGGCCGCCTGGCAGTTGAATATGGAATGGCAGCGCCAGACGCCCAAGTTGTCGGCCACCACGTTCAGGCGCTCAGTCTGAATGGTGTCGCGGGAATCGTTTATCCAGCGGGCCGCCCGCAGGATGCTGTGCGGTCCGATGTAATCCGGGTTGCTTCCGGCCACCGGGCAGGAACCGTAGCAGGCGCCGCACAAGATGCAGTCGATGAAGTTGTCTATCTTCTTGCGCTCCTCGGGCGATTGCGGGAATTCCTTCTCGGGCATGGCCGTGCTGGGCATCAGGTACGGCTTGATGCTTTCGTAATGCTTGAAGAACCGGCCCATATCCACCACCAGGTCTTTATGGATGGGCAGGTGGGCGACCGGCCGGACCGTTATGGTATCGCTGTTCAAGGCCTCAACCTGGGTCTTGCAGGACAACCGGTACTTGCCGTTGACGTGCATGGCGCAGGAACCGCACACCGCCGCCCGGCAGGATGACCTGAATGCCAGCGTGCCGTCCAGGTTTTCCATTATGTAATAGAGCCCTTCCAGCACCGTCAGCCCCTTTTCGAACGGCACCGTAAAGCTGTCAAACCGGCAATCCTTGTCCTTGGCCGGATCGAACCTGAATACCTTGAATGTTACCGAACTATTCATATTCTTAATTCTATTCTATAACTGGCTCTAGCCCCGATGTCGCTACATCTCTCCTGGCTCTAATCCCATTCGCTTCGCTCAGGGATAAATGCCAGTAAGTCGCTACGCTCCAACTGGCATTAATATTTCCTCTCCTGCGGTTGATACTTGGTTATAGTCACCGGTTTATATTTAATCTCCGGCCCATCCATCTTGTAATAGGCCAGCGTATGTTTCAGGAAGTTGACGTCGTCCCGCTTCAGGAAGTCCCGGCGGGAATGCGAACCGCGGCTTTCCTTGCGCTCCAACGCGCCTTTGACCACCACCTCGGCCACGTCCACGTTGGCCACCAGGTCCAGCCTCCAGAGCACGTCGTAGTTCCAGGATGAAAACGGCGTGCAAGGCTTCAGGTATTTCAGCCGCTCCTTGATGGACCGGACTTTTTCCAGCGCCTTCTGCATATCGGCTTCGGTCCGGAATATACCGACATTGTCGTCCATCGCCTGGCCCATTTCTTTCCTTATCTTGTATGGGTCTTCCTTGCCGGTATCGTTGCAAATCAGTTTGATCTCGGTCTCCTGCGCCGTCTTCATATGCGCAACCAGGTCGTCGACAAAACGTTTCTTATTGCTATTAGCCTGAGCGTATTCGGCCGACTTGAGCCCGACCCGTTCGCCGAATATGATGGTTTCCAGGAGCGAATTGCCGCCCAGCCGGTTGGCGCCGTGAACGCTGACGCAGGCGCATTCGCCGGCCGCGTAAAGCCCTTTGACCCCGGTGGCGCCGTCAACATCAGTATCAACCCCGCCCATGGTATAATGCTGAACCGGATGAATCGGTATCGGGTCTTTTATCGGGTCAACCGCCAGGAAGTCCATGCATATATCCCGGATGCCCGGCAGTCTTTCCTTAATCTTGGCCTCGCCCAAATGCCGCAGGTCGAGGTGAACATACTTGCCCCAGGGCGACTCGAACCCGCGCCCCTGCTCGATTTCCGTGGTAATGGAGCGAGAAACCACGTCGCGCGGCGACAACTCCATTGAGTTGGGCGCGTATTTGCTCATAAACCGCTCGCCGTCCTTGTTAACCAGATAACCGCCCTCGCCCCGGCAGCCTTCGGTCATCAGGATATGCTTGCCGATGATGCCGGTGGGGTGGAACTGGATAAACTCCATATCCTTCAACGGCGCCCCGGCCCAGTATGCCACGGCCATACCCATGGCGGTAGAGGTCAGCGCGTTACTGGTCCGGCCGTATATCCGGCCGGCGCCGCCGGTGGCCAGGACTACCGAGTGGCCCAGAATATGCTCTAATTTGCCCGAAGCCATGTCTATGCCGACCACTCCGTAGCAAACATTATCTTCAACCAATAACGAGGTGATAAAGAATTCCTCGCGGACCGGGATATTGCGCTTGAGCACCTGTTCGTACAGGGTGTGGAGCATATAATGTCCGGTCCGGTCGGCCCCGTAGCAGGTACGCGGATAACCGGCGCCGCCGAAAGGACGCTGTGCGATTTTGCCTTCATCGGTCCGGCTGAACGGACAGCCCCAGTGCTCCAAATCGTATATCGCCTTGGGCGCGGTCGAGGTCATCAGTTCCACCGCGTCCTGGTCGGCCAGGTAGTCGCTGCCTTTAATCGTATCAAAACAATGCCGCTCGGGCGAATCGTCCTTGCCGGCCGGGTTATTAGCCAGCGGCGCGTTGATACCGCCCTGAGCCGCGCCGGAATGCGACCGGAGCGGGTGCAGTTTGGAAATGATCAACACCCGGACGCCTTTGGCCTGCGCCGCAATGGCCGCCCTCATTCCGGCCAGCCCGCCGCCCACTATGATTACATCATAATTCATAAAGATTTCAATATGTGCGGAACGAACACCGCCAGCGTGGCCGCCATCCCGACCAGGAACAGCAACACCATAACCCAGAGTATTACCACGTGCTTGCGGGTCAATCCGAATAAATCTATGCCTATCAGCCTCAGGCCGTTGAATACGTGGCTGAATATGACGCCGACCAGGCAGATTTCCATCATCCGAATCAACGGATTCTTGAACATACCCATAAGGAAATTGAACGAGCCCGCCCCGAAGACAAACTCACTGCTCAGCACCACCAGGTGCATAAAGATGTATCCGGCCAGGACCAGGCCGGTCAGCCGGTGAATCACCCAGCTGAACGTGCCGGCATTGCGGTTTAGCAACACGTCGCTGATATTGCCGATGGCTCTTTTAATCATCTCGTTCATATATTAAACTATTTGCCTGGTTATCCATTCCCAGAGCGTGGCCCCACCCCAGTAAAGCGATATCACGCCGACAAACCAGAATCCAACGGCTATGGACATCTTAATCCATCTGGGCGGTTTGTAATCGTCGATTATCTCGTAGACGCCGTTCAGGGCGTGGAATAACGTGGATGATAAAAACGTCATGTAAAAGATAGACCAGAAAAGACTGGACTGAATGCGGACCAGGACCGACTTGAAATCTATGACCTCGCCACCGGTCAGGTGGATGACCACCACGTGAGTAATCAGGCAGGCCGAAAGGATGATGCCCGTAAACCTCTGCAAGAACCAGCGTAAACCACCGGCCCCCTTAGGTGTTTCCGACATACTAAACTATAGCTTTCTAACCCCGCTGCAATAAGCGGGATAACGTAGCATGTAACTCGCGCAATTTATCCCGCCTTTGGGCGGGACTCGAACTGCCACTAACCGTTTTACCTGCGGTACTTATTAACACCCTCTTTGAACAGGTCGTTACCGTGTATATCATTAGCAACCGTCAGAGGAAAGTCAAGAACTTCAAGACGTCGCACCGCCTCCGGCCCCAGGTCCGGGTAGGCGATGACCTGAGCTTTCTTAATGCATCCGCGTATCAAAGCGGCCGCGCCGCCGGTGGCTACCAGGTAAACGGCCTTGAATTTCTTCATGGCGTCTATCACGGCCGGAGCCCGCTCGCCCTTGGCGATGGTGGCCTTCAGCCCGCGCTCCAGCAGAAACGGAGTGTAGGCGTCCATCCGGTAAGCCGTGGTCGGCCCGGCCGAGCCGATGACCTCGCCCGGCCGCTCCGGGGTCGGCCCGACGTAATATATCACCTGGCCCTTAAGGTCAAAAGGCGGTTTGCCGGCCTTGATATCGTCCACCATGCGCTTATGGGCCGCGTCGCGGGCCGTATAGATAACGCCCGACAGAAGCACCTTGTCGCCAATCTTCAGATTGGCCACTGCCTCGTCGGTCAACGGTGTCGTAAGTTTCATATCTTAAATTCTCTAATCAGTTTATTCAATCCCTATTTATTATTAACAGTGACTTTGAAGAGACTTTTATGAGATTAATTTAGCCTCTTACTAGTCTCATTTACACTGAGCAAAGCGAATGTGTCCAGTCCCTGTTTAAATATTCTTCGTGCCTCAGATCCTTCGTGCTTTCGTGGTAAAATTAATTATAAAATTATCCGTAACAATCTGCGTTAATCTGCGTACTATAAAATAACCGTTTTATGCCGCGCCGCATGGCAATTGATATTAACCGCCACCGGCAGCGCCGTAATATGGCACGGGCCGTATTCCACCTGAACGGCCAGCGCGGTCACCCGTCCGCCCAATCCCTGCGGGCCGATACCCAGGTTATTTATCTCGGTGAATAATTCCTGTTCCAGCTTGGCATAGACCGGGTCCGGGTTAGCCGAGCCGGCCGGCCGCAGGAGCGCCCGCTTGGCCAGCACCGTCACCCCGTCAAAGTTACTGCCCACGCCCACGCCGACGATAATCGGCGGGCAGGGATTGGCTCCGGCCTTCTTAACCATCTCCACCACGAACCGCTTAACGCCCTCGACCCCGGCCGAAGGCGGCAGCATTATCATCGCGCCCATATTCTCGCTCCCGCCGCCCTTGGGCAGGATATCAATCCTCAGCTTATCGCCCTTGACCAGTTCGGTATGGATGACGGCCGGCGTATTATCTCCGGTGTTCTTGCGCCCGATCGGGTCGGAGATGATGGACTTGCGCAGGTAGCCCTCCTTGTATCCCTGGCGCACGCCCTCGTTGATGGCATCGTAAAGATAGCCGCCGTCGATACGGACGTCCTGGCCCAGTTCCACGAAGATAACGGCCGTGCCCGTATCCTGGCACATCGGAATCATCTTTTCCCTGGCCAGGTTGTCGTTATCTATGATTTGCTGGATGATTTCCTTGCCGGTGGGCGATTCCTCTTTGGCGATGGACTTTTTGAGCAGGTCCAGCACGTCATCGCCGATGAGGCAATTGGCGTCTATGCACAGCTTCCGGACGGCGTCGGTAACGATGTTGGTTTTTATTTCTCTCATACAGCCCGCTCCGCAGTGGTCGTAAAAACCTTGATTGTTAAACATTTCACTTGGTTTGTCAAGAGAATTAGTGCCAGTAGGAGTATAGCGACGTACTGGCACTTATTAGAAATCTCTTTCCCGACTTTGTCGGGATTAGAGTTTCTTATCCCGCTTTAGCGGGGACCCCGAAGCCCCGCCCAAAGGCGGGATAAACTGCGCGGAGCGGAATTATTAGTGCCCGTTAGTTATCACCCGATAAATATCGGGGGAGAACGTTACTGGCAGTGCGCAGCCTCCTGCCCTTAGACCCTGAGGGGTCTTGAGAAGAACCCTCATGGGCAAGGACTTATCCCCGAAGCGCAATACCAAAAACATTAATACGTATTTTTTATGCGGATATGAGTTATCTATACCACCTACCCCCATTTACGATACACCCAGTCCCGGTTTACGATACGCCTAATCCCAGTTATTGACATCCCTAATACCGGTTATCGATACCACTAATACTAGTTATTGGCATCTCTAATACCGGTTATCGATATCCCTAATCCAGGTTTACGATACGCCCAGCCCCGGTTATTGATACCCCTAATACTAGTTATCAACATCCCCAATACCGGTTTACGACATATCCTATAGGGGTTATCGATACTGCTTATAGATATTATCCATATGTTCCATAGTAGTCATCCACACACCTTATAGGGATTATCGATACCGCCTATGGGTATTATTGGTACTCCCTATAGCAGTCATTCACACCCCCGATAGAGGTTATCTATACCACCTATGGGGGTTATCCATACTCCCTACAGGGGTTATCGACATAGGGAGTAGGAGTTATGGGGGGAGGGGGTAGGTATCCCCCCCCCTCCGAATATGCATTATAATCATTATTTAAGCAAAATGTTACGTTTTTTTATGGGGTAGGTACAGATGGGGGTGTCCCTCCCCCCTAACCACCTTCTCTACCCCTACCTACCCACCCTCCCCCCTACCCCCTCAAGATGTGGGAATTACCCCCCGAAAGTGCCAGGGATAGAACATGAAGAGTTCTGGACTACTACTTCTATATGGCAGGAATACGGTGTAAAGACCCCAGGGGTAGCCCCCGAAAGCGGCACGGATAGACCATAAAGATGTGAGAACTACCGGCCATGTAAAACAGGGTACGGTGCCCCGGAAAATCGTTGCCTGACAGCATCCTTATGGGAAAGCGTATAAACAGTAAAAAATACCAGGGGATACGGTTCCCGGCTACCGGGGGTATGATTAGCGGCTATGGGGGATATGCTATTTGCTATGCGGGGGTATGCTCTGTGGCTGCGGGGGATATGCTCCGCGGCTTAAGGGGGTATGACTATTGTCATAAAGGGATATGATTACCGGCTACAGGGGGTATGATTCTCTGGTTCGGGGGGTATGCTTGCCGGGCATCAGGGGTATGATTAGCGGCTATGAGGAGTATGATTCGTGGCCAAGGGGGGTATGATTACCGGGATAGAGGAGTATGATGCTTGCTATCGAGGGGTATGCTTATCGGAACCGGGGTGTATGATTACTGAGTCCGGGGGGTATGAGGGGTGTATATACCCCCCACCGGTGTCCGGGCTGGAAATGCATTATATTAGTTTCTGAGCCAGAAATCTATCAATTTGGGGTATCCCTAATGTCTGTCGCATCTACATCAGGTTACCTGTTATTTTTCCAGGGCTTCTTTGACCTTGAGCGCCAGGTTTTTTTGCGAGAATGGTTTCTGGATGAAATTCACTTCTTCAAAGAGCATTCCCCGGTGCGCGATGACGTCAGCGGTGTATCCGGACATAAAAAGGCATTTTATGGCCGGCCGGGTCTCCTTAACGCGCCCTGCCAGGTCGCGTCCGTTCATATCGGGCAGGATGACGTCGGTCAGGATCAGGTGGATGCCGCCGTCGTGTTCCTGGGCCAGCCGGATGGCTTCCCTGGGCGAGGATGCGGTCAAAACGGCATAGCCCAATTTTTTCAGTAATTCGGTAAAGAGTTTCCGGAGGGAGTCTTCGTCTTCGACCAGCAGTATCGTCTGTCCCTGGCCCCGTGGGATTTCAGCGGCGCTTTTGGCATGGGACTGGTCAACCGGGCCGCGGTGCCGGGGCAGGTAGATTTTGAAAGTGGAGCCTTGCCGGGGCTCGCTATAGACGTTGATGAATCCGTTATTCTGCCTGACTATGCCGTAAACCATGGCCAGGCCCAGGCCGGTGCCTTTGCCTATGCCTTTGGTGGTGAAAAACGGCTCGAAAAGATGGCCCAGCGTTTCTTTGTACATGCCGCAACCGGTGTCGCTGACGGCAATCATGGCATATTCCCCGGGCATATAATTAGCGTTGTTGGCGCAGTAGTTTTCGTCAAAGACGCTGTTGGCGGTCTCGATGATGATTTTACCGGTCCCGGTGATGGCGTCCCGGGCGTTGACGCACAGGTTGGCCATGATTTGGTCGATTTGGAGCGGGTCTACCTTGACCGGCCAGAGACTGGGCTCGGGCTGCCATTTAAGGTCGATGTCTTCCCTGATAAGGCTTTTGAGCATCTTGAGCGTTCCGGATATTTTTTCGTTCAGGTCTATGATCCTGGGCTCGACCACCTGCTTGCGGGCGAAGGTAAGCAGTTGCCGGGTTAGTCCGGCGGAATGATGGGCCGCTTTGAGGATTTCTTCCAGGTCGGAATGGAGTTCCTGTTCAGGTCCGGTCTTGCTCAGGGCGGTTTCGGCGTTTCCGATAATAACCCCAAGCATATTATTGAAATCGTGCGCCACGCCGCCGGCCAGCCGGCCGACTAAATCCATCTTTTGGACTTGGAACAATTGCTCCTGGAGTTTATTCCTTTCGGCTTCGGCGTGTTTGGCGGCGGTGATATCCATTATGTTGCCGTTGACGCGGATGACTTTACCGTTTTTGACGACCGGCCGGCTGGTGGTCCAGACCCAGATATGCCGGCCGTCGCCGCGGATTAATTCCAGCTTGAGGTCGTAGGGCCGGCCTTCCTCAACGGCCAGCCGGAAGGCCTTTTCGATGATGGGCGCGTGGTGCGGCGCGTAAGAACTGATGTTACGGTAGGCGTCGCCGGGGTCGTAGTCGAGGCCGACTCCGTAGATGCGGTAAACCTGGTTGGTCCATTTCATATGCCGGGCGTTCGGGTCGTATTCCCAACCGCCCATACCGGCGATGGTTTGGGTTTCATCGAGGAGCTGATAGGCTTCCCGGATCGCCGATATTTTTAAGGCCACCTGGCGCCTCAAAAGCAGGGCGAAAAGCCCGATGATTATCAACAGCCCGGTTATGACGGCCAGGGCATATTTGATATAGTTCGGGACCAGCGCCGGAGGCCGGATATCCAGCCAGCGTTTGAGCGACAGGTAATAGGCCGAATTCAGATTGTTTTTCATGGCCACGATATGCCGGTCGATGGTTTCAACCAGGCCGGCATCGATATTTTTGGGGAAGGCAAAGTGCAATCCCTCGCTGCGGAATATGACATTAGCCGGCACGATGTTGGCGTCACGTTGCGACGAGAAGCTGAAAAACCTGGAGGCCACCATGACATCGGCGATACCTGATTTTACGGCCTTGATGCCGGCTGGATAATCGGGATAAGGAAGCAGGGTAAAATCGATGCCTAAGGTGGGTTTAATCACTTCAAGCAGGTATTTTTCCTGGACCGACCCTTCCAATACGGCGATTTTTTTCATATTAAGGTCGCGTATCGAGCTGATGCGGACCTCGCGCTTGGAATAAACGTCGAGCCAGGATTCCAGCACCGGGGTGCGGTTGAAGGCGAATTGTTCGGCCCTTTCGGCTGAAAAGGATACATCCACCATCAGGTCAATCTGTCCGTTGCCGAGGCGCTGGATGTTTTCGGCCCAGGTGCCGTAAAGGTAATCGATTTTCCAGTTTTCGGACCGGGCGATTTCGTCGAGGATATCGACAAATATGCCTTTGGGCGTAAGGCTGGCATCGACAAAGACTTTGGGGTTGTTTTCATAAATGCCCACCCGAACGGTCCTGGCGTAATCGGGGTTTTTGGCGTGGGCCGGGGAAAGCGGCAATAAGAATAAAACAACGGCCAGAATAAAAATGGACCGGAGAATCTTCCCGACCGGGAAAGGCCGGGAGACGGGCTGAACTGTTCGGCGCGGGTGATTTGTATTTTCTGATGCCACCGGACGTCTCCTTTGGCTAAAATAAAAGACACGAACTCAAACTACCACTGAGACCGCAGCATTATTTTATTTCCCCTTACGTATGGGGGAGCGCCTCTGGCGCCCGGAGTTTATTTTCTGGGTACCAATTACTATATGTTTGGTATGAAAAGTGTCAAGGATTTTTTCGGCGAACCCGCAGATTTTACCGTAATGCCTTTATCCCATTTATGCCCGGTGACAAACACCATCGTCCAGTAACACACACCCAATTTTCTTTCCCGCTGTCTATGCGGCTTCCAAGGCGGAGTTTTTACCAAACACTCCATTCTTCCTTTCGGTTCTAGGTTCTAGGATTTTAACTGCCCCCATACTATAAACCGTTTGCTTGGCTATGTCAAATAAATAGATTATTTCCCGGATTTGTCGAACAGGCGCTGGGCCGGACAGCCGAGCTCCCTCTGCCGGCAGTGTTTACAGGCCATCTGGCCGCGCACCAGCGCGCTTCCCAACGATATGAGCAGTGCCAGCAGGATAATCATTCCCAATAACAGCCAGTCGAACCCTTTTATCAGGATAACAATACCGGCGATAATGGGGATGATGCCGACCAGGAAATCGGGGACGATATCTTTCCAGGTAATCTGTTTGCAGTTGAACCTTTCGGGTTTGCCGGGCTTGAAGAACCAACTGCTGAGTTTGCCCTTGCCGAAGGCGCAGTATTTGCCGTAATACCAGCAATCGACGCAGTGCCCTTTCAGGAGCCGCACCTCCAAACCAACGATATAGGCCAGATAAACAGCCACCCAGCCAATCCCCAGCCGGTATAGGATGAACGCTCCGATGAAGTAAGTGGCCAAGGAAACCAGGTTGGCCAAAGCAATCATCCAGAACGGGTAGTTGTCGTAATATTTGGGCTGTTCCATTTATGTATTGTTAACCAGGGTCTGTAATATTAACCGCTAAAGAATCTGAGTACCTTTTTTACCACGAAACCACGAAACTAACAAAGCACTAAATTTCTAATTTCGAGCCTTCGCCCGTTCCGGGTTCTTGCTCTGGAACCCTTCAGGGTTCGTAGAGTGGTAGAATTAATTCTCCGTATCTCCCGTGGCAAATCAGGCTTCCAGCATGCGCTGGATGGCGCGCAGGGCCTTTTGGGCGATGTCCGGCTCGACGCTGACTTTATATTCCAGGTCCTCCAGCGACCAGAGCAATTTCTCCAGGCTGTTGAGCTTCATATTGGGGCAATCGGCCAGGGCCGAGACCTCGATAAACACCTTGCCCGGGCTTTCCTTTTTCAGCCGGTGAATCAGCCCTATTTCGGTGCCGATGATGTATTCCTTGGCCGAATCGGTCCGGCAGAATTCCAGGATGCCGCTGGTGCTGGCCACCTTGTCGGCCATATTAACCACCTCGGTGGAGCATTCGGGATGGACCACCACCAGGGCCTGGGGATGGAGCGCCTTTTTGACCCGGATGTCCGATGCCAGTATGCGCTGGTGCGTCGGGCAGTAGCCGTGCCAGAGTATCATCTGCCGCCCGGTCTGGGCCCGGACGTAGTCGCCCAGATGCTGGTCAGGAATGAATATAATCGGCCGGTCCTTGGGCATCGACTGGACCACCCGGACGGCGTTGGACGATGTGCAGCAGCAGTCGCTTTCGGCCTTGATGGCGGCGCTGGAGTTGACGTAGGTAACCACCAGCGCGTCGGGATACCGGTTCTTAAGCTGGCGCAGTTCGCGCACGGTTATCATATTGGCCATCGGACAGCCGGCATTGGGGTCGGGCATAATCACCGTCTTATCCGGGCAGAGTATGGCCGCGGTCTCGGCCATAAAGTGCACGCCGCAGAAGACAATCAGGCTGGCCTCGGTCTTGGCGGCGGCCTGGGCCAGGCCGAGCGAGTCGCCCAGGTAATCGGCGATGTCCTGGATTTCCGGACGCTGGTAGTTGTGCGCCAGTATGATGGCGTCGCGCTTGGACTTGAGTTCGTTTATCTTTTGTATCAATTCCGACATATATCCTTAAGGCAACCGCGGACCCGCCTGACTGTCGGGCAGGTTATACGGATTCTGCAAACAATCAGCTCAATCAGCAAAATCAGCGGTTTCGTGTTTATTCGTGGCTAATCATCCTCACGTTCTATGCTTTGTATCATTTCCTGAGCGCCGGGGTAGTCGGGCTCGATATCAACAGCGGCGCGGAAATCGGACACGGCCCGGTCGTAATCGTCCTTATTGAGATAGGCGATGCCGCGGTTAAAGCGGGCATCGGCGTTTTTGGGGTTGAGTTCCAGCGCCCGGTTATAATCGGCGATGGCCTTGTCGAATTCGGACTGCTCGTCGTAAGCGATGCCGCGGCTGACGTAGGCGAAGGCGTCGGCCGGGTTGAGCCCGAGCGCCCGGTTGTAATCGATGATGGCCCGGGCGTAATCACCCAGCCGTTCGTAGGCGCCGGCCCGGCTGCAATAGGTCAGGCTGTCGGCCGGGTTGATGTTGACGGCTTTGGTGTAGTCGAGCACGGCGTTGTTGTATTCGCCCAGCCGCTCGAACATCAGCCCGCGGTTGATGTAGATGGCCGCGTCGTTGGGCCGGAGCTCCAGCGCGCGGGTGTAATCAGTCAGGGCCTGTTCGTAGTTGCCCTGGTTGTCGTAAAGGAATCCACGGTTAACGTAAGCGTTGACGTCGCCGGGATTGAGCTCTATGGCTTTGTTATAATCAAGCACTGCCTTTTGGTAATCGCCGGCTTCATCGGATTCCAGCCCGCGGTAAAGGTAGGCATCGGCCAGCTCTTTGCGCAACTCGACCAGATTGAAGTTGCCCGGGTCGGCCTGGAGTGCGGTATTGACGGCCTCGGCCGCGGCGTCCAGCCGGTTTTCGGACATCAGGACCCTGACGGCGGTGATGTCGACCTTGGCAGCCTGCTCCGATTGGTCGGGCTGGCGTGAATCGCATCCGGCGATGATAATGAATGCTCCCAGAATTATTGCGGCCCAGGTATCGCGGGTCTTCGGCATAAGCACCTCCTTGTTGGTTATAGCTGGTTAATTTATTATCAATTTGCCGGCTTAAGTCCAGAAATAGCGGCAAGGATTTTATGATAAATTAAGCCACAGAGGCGCAGAGAACACGAAGCGTTTTTTATTTTAAGCTTTTACTATCCCTTCTTACCAAGGCCTCTGTGGACTCTGCGCCTCTGTGGCCAGATTAGGCATATTATAAATGTATAACGTCCGGGACGAAGGAATTATTGTCATCACTGCGGATACAATAATTTCCGGGGCTCGCTCGTTATAATATACAGCGATAGTGAAAATATGGAATGTAGGATGTAGGTGGCAGTTGTGCGGAAATTATACTGCCACCTATAGTCGGCTGTAACTCCCCCGCTTGGCTCCACAGCGCCAATCGGTGTCTAACAGCCGAACTAAGGAGTGTTTATGAAAAGACGTTTGTTAGGCGCGGGACTGCTGGCCGCCATTTGCCTGGTTATGCCGGCCAATATCAGGGCTCAGGAAACAGATGACGACAATATCCACGCCCAGGCCGTGGAGCTCAGGGCGGAAATCAGCCTGGTCAACCTGGTCAACGGGCTGAACCTGACCGAGGCGCAGCTAGAGCAGTTAATCAGCGTCAACAAGGAGGCCGAGGCGGTCCATAACAGCTTCAAGGAAAAAGGCAAGGCCATGTCCGGCGAGCTGTTGTCCAGCCTGACGGCGCTGAAGCAGGCGCTGATAGAATACGGGTCCAACATCCCGCCCGAAGTGGGTAAGAAAGCCAATGAGATGAAGGAAAAGGCCGAACAGCTCAAGGAAGAGTTCGAGGCCGCCCTGCCCGGATTGCAATCCAAGGTGGACGCGGTGCTGACCGACGCCCAGAAAGAGGTCATCTCTACGTTCAAGCCGTGCCTATTGCCGCCCAAGAACCAGAAAAACCCGGTCCGGGTGGGACAGGCCTCATCCAACGAGGCGGCCATCAACGCACTGCGCAAACTGCGCACCATACCGGAAAAGGTCTACGAAACCAAGAAGAACGACATCCTCGACAGGCAATTCGCCCGGTTCGAGGAGAAGCACGGCAAGCTGACCGACGAAGAGAAGTCCAAGGAGCAGGAACGCCTGTTCGGGCTGGTGGACAAGGCCCGGGCCATGAACGACGATGAATTCGAAATCAGCAAGGAAGAACTGGCTAACGAGTTCAAGATAAAAGACCTGCGCGAAGAGTTATCTGATCGTTTAAAGATAATGACCGAATACCGGGAAAAAGACAAACCCAAGCTGGGGAAAACCGGTAAGTTTTTCCTGGCGCCCAAGATGTGCCAGGTGCTGGAAGCCAAACTGACGGCATTGAAGAACTTCAAGCCGATGCCAAGCAAGGACTGGAACGCCGAGCAACCAACTAACACCAACACTCCGAACAAAGATAAGAAATAATTGTAGATGCGAAAAAAGGAGGCTGTATATGTATAGAGCGATTATTTTATTGGCTCTGGCCGGGCTGGCCAGCACGGTATTGTGGCAGTCCCCGGCGATTAACGCGGCTGACAAGGCCGATGAGGCCGCAGTCTGCCCCATGCCGCAGGCACCCAAGCCTGAAGAACAGATGCGGATGCTTTTCGAAGACATCAGCTTCCTGAACCTGCTTAACGCACTTAACCTCAACGAGAAACAGATAACCGATATCATCGCCTGCAACAAAGATGCCCAAGCCATCCGCGAAGAGGCCGGCGCCCGGAACGAGAAACTGCTCAAGGAATGCGTAGCCGCTTACCAAACGCTGAAAGATACGCTGGAAAAGAACCAGCAGGTGCCGCAGGAAACGGAACAGCGGGCCTTCCGCATCGAACAGGCCGTGAAGAAGGAACTCCAGACCGAGAACAACCGCCGGTTGAAAGAGGTCGAGTCCAAGCTGGACGGCGTCTTTTCCGACGCACAGAAAGAGGTCATCAACACATTCAATCCCTGCCTAATACCGCCCAAGAACCTCAAGGACCCGGTCCGGGCCGGCCAGGCCAGCGACAACACCATGTTTTCCAATATGCTCAAACGCCTGCGGGGCATACCGGACAAAGAGTGGCAGACCCGGCAGGATGATTTCGTCCAGCGGTTTATGGGCGACGCCCAGCAGCACATCGGCAAGCTGACCGAGGATGAATACGCCAAGGAAAAGGAACGTATAATCGGACTGGTGGACAAAGCCCGGGCCATGAATGACGCCGAGTTCGAGCTGAACCTGCCCCAACTGTCCGAATCGCTCAAGCCGACCCATAAGGTCAAAGAACTTAGGCAGGAGCTGTCCAGCATGGAAGAACAGCGTTTTAATATGCTCGGGCGGACAGGCCATTTCTTCCTTAAGCCCAACATCACGCCGATATTGACAAAACGGCTGGAGCTGGTTAAATCGGGCAAGTAATGGTTATGAAGAAATGTTCCCGCAGGGAGTTCCTGGAGCAGGCTTTGAAACTGGGCCTGGGCGCGACGGCGCTGCCGGCGCTGGGATTAATGCCGGCATTCGCGGCCAGGGGCGCGCCTGACCCGGCCGTACTTAAAGAAGCGCTCTATTACCGGAAACTGCCGGACGGCAAACTGCAGTGCACCCTCTGCCCCAACCAGCATACCTACAAGGACGGCGAATTCTCATACTGCCGGACCCGCTGCGTCATCAAGGGCAAGATGTACACGCTGGCTTACAACAATCCTTGCACGCTCAATATCGACCCGATAGAGAAGGGCCCGTTTTATCATATAAGGCCCAATACCAACGCGCTGGGCATCGCCCTGGGCGGGTGCAACCTGAGATGCGCTTATTGCCAGAACTGGGACATATCGCAGAAACGGCCGGACGAGCTCAAGAACATAGATTTCACCAAAGCGGACGCCCTGAAATGGGTCAATGAGAAAGAATGCAAGACGATTCTCTGGAGTTATACCGACCCGGCGGTTTATCCGGAATACCTGCTCGAGGTGGCCGGATACACGGCCAAGGAGGGCATCAAGAACGCCATCTGTACGGCCGGATTCATCAGCCAGCAACCGCTCAAGGATATCTGCAAGGTGTCCGAGGCGTTTGCCGTGACGCTCAAAGCCTTTAACGACAAGTTCTACCAGGAGGTCTGCGGGCAGACGTCATACAAGCCGGTGCTCCAGTCGCTGGAGACCATCAAGGCCGAGGGCAAATGGCTGGAGGTGGTCAACCTGATTATCCCGTCATATAACGATAACATGGACGAGATAAAAGAGATGTGCAAATGGCTGGTCAAGAACCTGGGCCCGGATACGCCGCTGCACGTGGGCCGGTTTGTGCCGTCGTACAAGCTCAACAGCCTGCCCATGACGCCGGTCAAGACCGTGGAACAGGCGCGGCAGATAGGGCTGGATGCCGGGCTGAAGTTCGTCTATGCATTCAATGTGGCCCCGCACGAAGGAAATTATACTTACTGCCCCAAATGCGGCAAGACACTGATAAAACGGCTGGCTTTCAAGGTGCTGGAGAATGTTATGGTTAAAGGCGCCTGCCCCGGCTGCGGACAGAAGATACCGGGGATATGGAGTTAGTATTTACCACAAAGAACACAGAGGAAATTTCAGAAGCCACCTTTCTCTAATTCTTCTTCTATCACTTGTCGCGGTACTTGATTTCCTGATATTATTTTACTAATAGCCCCAAGTGCTATTGCTCCAGAGTGCGGGAACGGAATAGCTTCAACAGTTTTAATATCATGATAATATATTAAGTCATATTTATATCCTCTTTTGGTAGTATAAAATCCCAATCCCCTTACGAATTTTATCCGTTGTCCCTCAACCTTATCTTCAACAATAATCCCCCAGCCTCTTATAAGTTGTTGTCTTATCTCGTCGGAACGCTTGAAATCCCTGCGTTTGCGGGCGTCCTCGCGTTCCCTGACCAGGGCTTCTATCTCAGGCGGAACGGCCGCGGCCGGTTCGGCCAGCACGCCCAATACGCTATCAAATTCTTTCAGAAGCTGAACTGCCGATGCGGCAAAGCCCGAAGTCAGGGTAGTTTTGTTGGCCTCGCGGATGAAATCAAAGATGCGGGCCAGAGCCTCGGAGATATTCAGGTCGTCATCCATGGCCGCCTCAAACTCGGCCCGGACAGACGCCAGGAGCTTTTGATGGCTTTCCGTAGGCGCGGTTTTAGCGGACGTATCCGCCGATTTCTCGTTGAGCATAATCCTGAAATCAGCCAGCCGCTGCAAAGCGTTCTTGGCGGCCTCAAGGTTTTCCAGTGTAAAGTTCAACGGCTGGTGGTAATGGGTGTTGAGCAAGGCGTACCTTAATGTGAGGGATGAGAACCCCTTGGCCAGGATATCCCTAACCGTATAGAAATTACCCAGCGATTTGGACATCTTCTGGTTATTGACCAGCAGGTGTTTGATGTGGAACCAATAATTAATGACTTTATGGCCAAGCGCGCCTTCGGACTGGGCGATTTCGCATTCGTGGTGCGGGAAGATGTTGTCCTCGCCGCCGGTGTGGATATCAAATCGCTGTCCTAGGTATTTCAGCGACATGGCCGAGCATTCGATATGCCAGCCGGGGAAACCCCGGCCCCAGGGGCTGTCCCACTGCATCAGGTGCTTGGGGTCCTGCTTCCAGAGCGCGAAGTCGAGCGGGCTTTTCTTCTCGGAGTTGACCTCGACCCGGGCGCCGGCTATCAGCTGGTCCAGCGGGTTGCCGGAGAGTTTGCCGTAAGCGGGAAATTTGCTGATATCGAAATAGACGTTACCATTAACCTGGTAGGCGTAACCTTTATCAAGCAGCGTCTTGACCATATTTATCATTTCCGGGATATGCTCAGTGGCCAACGGGTATTTGTCGGCCGGCTTGATATTCAACAGCTTGGACAGCTGCTGGAATTCATCGGCATAAAAGCGGGTGATTTCCAGCGGGGTCTTCTTCTCCTTGCGGGCGGCCGCCTGGACTTTATCTTCTCCGGCATCGCCGGACGAGATATCGTCGTCTGTAGTCATATGGCCGACATCGGTAATATTCATTATTTGGGTCACCTGAAATCCTTTGTATTCCAAATAGCGACGGAGCAGGTCGGCGCAGATAAAGGAACGGAAGTTCCCGATGTGCGGATGGCTGTAAACGGTCGGTCCGCAGGAATAAATCAGAACCTTGCCCGGAGTGATGGGCTTGAATTCCTCTTTGGTCTTAGTCAGCGTATTGTATAAATGCAAGGCCATATTCAGATTACTACCAGAACCAGGGCGGCGATGGCGTTCTTGCCGCCAATCGGCCCGAGCCCTTCCATAGTCTTGGCTTTGACGTTAACCAGTCCCGGCCTGATGCCCAGCAGCCGGGCGATATTGCGGCCGATAGCCTTTTTATGCCGGCCCAGCTTAGGCGCCTGGGCGAAGATGATGCTGTCAACCTCTTTCGGTTTTCTCCGGCCGACAGACTTAAGCGCGCGCTTAAGAAGCTCGGCGCTGGAAATATCCTTGTAAGCCGGGTCGGTGTCCGGGAACATATCGCCGATATCGCCGGCCTTGGCCGCGCCGAGGATGGCGTCTATCAGGGCGTGCAGAAGGACATCGGCGTCCGAATGGCCGAGCAGGCCCTTGTCGTATTTTATCCGCACCCCGCCGATGACCAGTTTGCGGTTCCGGGCCAGGCGATGAATATCAAATCCGATGCCGATCATATTAGTAAGCAGATTAAGCGGATTAAGCAGAATGCCTCATCCGTAAATCCAATTATTTAGTTTACTATTATAGCAGTGTGTGTCAATAAAAAAACCCGGCCTCGATCCTGAATCGAGGCCGGGTATATAGGATTTGACCAGCTTAGAACTTTAGTTTGCTATCCAAAACTATCATCTGCATGCTGTCTTCCTTTACGCCGTATCCGCCAGCTGAGGTGAAGAAATCTCCGCCGGAGAGTGTGGCATAACCCAGGGTGAAGGACAGGCTCTTGTTGAAATGCAGAGTGGCCACAACGTCTATTTCGGTGCCCAGGTTCTTGCTAACCGTCTGACCGGCTGTCTTTGAGGCCGGGTCAGCTACCAGCGAGAATGTACCGAAAAGCAGTTTGACATTGAGCGGTTCGGCTGTGCCGTCTTTATCGACGTCCAGCTTATGCGTCAGGCCGGCTTCCATTTTCAGAACCTTATAGTTGCTGTCGATGTCAAGCCCCCAGATGTTATCTTCCAGAATCATGGTGGACTGGACATTTTCATAAGACATAAAGTTCTTATTCTTGGTGGTTGAGCCGCCGCCGCTGAGATACCAGTAGGAAACGTCGACATAAGGTTTGAGCTTTTCGTTCTTAATGTCGTACTTTCCACCGATCCGATAAGCGGATGAGGCCTGGTCAACCGTGGCCGAGAAGTCGCCGCTCTGGGTGTAATATTCGCCGTAGAGTTCCAGGTTGGGCATGGAGCCGAAGTAATTGCCGCCCACGCCGATGGTCTGGATGCTCAGTTTGGTGCCTTCATTGAAGGTCTTGCTGATGGTGCCGGTAGCGATATTCCTGGGGTCACCGCCCGGTATCTTGTACCAACCAGCCAGTCCGGTCAGCCTTTCGTCGGCGCGGCCGGTGAGCGATTCGTTAACTACGCCCCAGTAGAAGCTGGCTTTGTAGTTGTTGTTCTTAAGCGAACCGTAATCAAAACGGAAGCCGCCGAATTCACAGGTGTCTTTAGCCAACGCACCAACTACCTTGTAGATATTGGCTTCGGTGTACGGCAAAGCCATTATCCTGGAATTGTTGGTGTCCATGAAGAAAGCATCACCGCCTTCGCGGGCGCTGAACTTTAGGCTCTGGCCGCCGTACTTTAAGGTCAACTCTTCAATGATAAGCTTTTCCACCTGGATGTAGGCCTGTTCCACGGCCATTTCGATGTTGTCGCCGCCGAAGAAGTCGACGTTAGCAGTGGTGCCGAGCGCGGCATCAAGACGCCGGTTCTGGAGCTGGACCAGGGCGGTAACCTTGTCGCCCACATCGACTCCGAAATTCAGGGTGATCAGCGGTGACCAAAAAAGGTCGCTGGCCTGCTTACCCGGTGCGGGCATGCAATCCAAAACGCTGGTAACACCAGAATCGCGAGAAACCATGGTGTTGTCGAAACTACCGTTGATGGTAATTTCCTTGGCGCTGGAAGCTTCCTTGCCGGTTGATACGCCGGCCTGGACGCTCAGCCCCAACACAAACACCATTACTAAAACCAATAACCCTATTTTCTTCATATATTCCTCCTTAGTTGACGGCATCATGTCTTCTCACCCCTGATATGATGCCTGATATCAGAGCGTGATAGCAAAACTAAATTAAAACTAAACTAATCATCTCCTTTCGTTAGTATATTTGCAGGCTGACGAGGATTGCTCCCCGGCAGACATAATACCGGCGTCGATACTTGGGCTGTTAGAGTCCCGCAAAAGCGGGACGAGTTACAGACCAGTATAGTTGGCATAAAGCCACACTACATTTAATATATTTTTCGTCAAGACAGGATGATAACTTTAATAAAATACTAAGATTGGCTAATGAAATAGAACGAGGCAGGGTTTGTAACGCCCTGCCCCGTGGAGATGAGCTTATTTCGCGTAGTTATAGAAACCAATGCCGGTTTTCCTACCCAGGTGTCCGGCTGCAACCATCTTTTTAAGAAGAGGGCAGGGACGGTACTTGGGGTCGCCCAGTCCGGTATGCAGAACTTCCAGGATAGCCAGACAGACATCCAGCCCAATCAGGTCGGCCAAAGCCAGCGGCCCGATGGGGTGGTTCATGCCCAGCTTCATAACCTCGTCTATCGCTTCTTTGGTAGCCACGCCTTCCATTAAAGCGTATACAGCCTCGTTTATCATAGGCAGAAGAACGCGGTTGGATATAAAACCCGGCGCATCGTTGACCTCTACCGGTATCTTGCCCAGCTTTTTAGACAGTTCGTTAACCAGCTGGACGGTTTGGTCTGAGGTGACCAGCCCGCTAACGACTTCGACCAGCTTCATTATCGGAACCGGGTTCATGAAGTGCATACCGATGACCTTATCAGGACGCTTGGTAGCGGCGCCCAGTTCGGTTATAGATATCGATGACGTGTTGGACGAAATAATCACCTCGGGACGGAGCATGGCATCCAGCTTGGCGAATAACTCCCTTTTGAGCTTGATATTCTCTATGACCGCCTCGACCACGAAATCGGAGTTCCTGAGCTCATCCACATTAATTGAGGTTTTGATGCGCTTAAAAATGCTGTCGGCCGTTTCAGTCAGAAGGCTTTTCTGTTGCATCTTGTCCAAACTGGTCCGGATAGTTTTCATACCGCGGTCCACGAACTCCTGTTTGATATCGACCATAGTCACGTTATGTCCGGACATGGCAAATACCTGGGCGATGCCGTTGCCCATGGTGCCGGCACCGATTACAGCGACGTTGGAAATAGGCATATAAAATCCTTTCTATTTAAAATCAGTGTAATATTTAGTTAACTTAACTTCTAAGTGTCAGTATGTCAAAATAATCGTGACATGAAGTCGAGAAAGAAAGTGAGGATGCTCTGCCCATACTAAAACGGGCTTTTAATATTTATCAATCCGTGTCCAGTTCGAACGCCATCGATATTATCCTGATTGTTGCCATTGTTAAATGAACCACCGCCGCCACCACCATCCCTTGTATTCCCTACTGACCAAGCACCACCACCGCCGGAATATCCGCCACCGCCACCGCAGGCATATGTACCGCCGCCGCCACCACCGTATCCACCGGCAGAGCCATAATTGCTGCCACCCGCACCGCCTGTTAGCCCATTAGCCCAACTAAGTCCGCCGGTGCAATTATCTCCCCCATTGACTCCATTACTATTAAATCCACCGCCTCCGCTGCCATTCCAACTTGAACCGGAAGTGGAACCGCCATTGCCGCCTGACCCACCAGCACTATTACCCGTTCTATCATTTGTACCTGTATTCGCCGAAACAGCATTCATGCCAGCGGTGCTGCCACTACCACCTCCACCACCTGCTATTATAAGCGGAACTCCACTTCTAACCACGAAAGAACCACCACCGCCACCTGATGATCCACTTCCATTAACACCCTGTTGTCCAACAACAATACTAAGCACATCCCCATTATTAAGAACAAAATCACCTCTCATTCTTGCCCCTAAGCCACCACTATTACCACCCTGCGCACCCCAGACCTCTATACGGTAAACACCAGTTTGGGTTATTGTTAAATTTTGTATTGATCCATTTCGGCCGGTTGATGTATTATTGAAAGTAAGATTTACAGGGGTGAAATTTATTGTCGTCTGGCTAACCGTATTGCTATAAGCGCTGATGCCGATACCATTATAGGCGTAAACCCGATAATTATATGTTGTTCCCAAGGTCAGCCCGCTGTTGGTATACGCAGTGGTATTAGGCGGCAACGTGGTGATTAACGCGAAACCTGTATTAGTTGGCAGGATATTACGCTCTATCTTAAAACCCTGTTCGCCATCAGAATTATCGGTCCATTGCAGGCCGATATCAGTTGTGGTAACGGTGGTTGTTATCATGTTAGACGGAGCCAAAGGCGCTATGGTTTGGGCAATAAACTGGTTGGAATAAGGATGGTCCAAAAGGAAGTTATAAGAGCAAACCCGATAATAATAGATATTGCCACCTGACACGCCCGTATCGGTATATACCGTGGCATTGGCCGATGCGGTATCAATCTGGGCCCAACCCGAACCGTCCGGGGAACGTTCAATCTTGAATCCGTTCTCAGTAGGTGAATTATCCTGCCAGGTCAGTACTATCTCGGTCGCGGAATTCACTTGCGCAACCAAATTAGTGGTTACATTATCACCGCCATACAAATATCTGACTATGACTATACCGGAACCACCAGCACCTCCAGTACCTTGATGATTGCCGCCACCGCCGCCACCGCCTGTGTTTGTTCCACCATTAGCGCCCGGGGCGCCAGCTGCGCTAACGACCCCGTTTGCGCCATTAGCTGTTCCACCGGTACCGCCTGAACCAGCAGTTGAAGGTGCGGTCCAGGTACTGCCTCCTCCTCCTCCTCCCAAACCACCATTTCCGGCCGGTCCGGCGCTATGAGCCGCGCCACCACCGCCGCCGCCATAATAATACGGTGTTCCGGAAATAGAAAATTGCAAACCGGAGCCACCATGACCGGCACGAGTAGCGTTAACCGCATTAACTTGGGAATTGTCTCCGGCACCGCCCCCTCCGCCGGCATAATAATCATTATTAACAGAGGGGGAATTACCGCCAGCGGTACCCTGCTCGTCAGTACCAATGGCCCCAAATGTTTGGCCGGCACCGCTATACATATAACGAGCCGCTGCACCGCCACCCGAACCGCCAACTAAAGCAGGGCCACCAACCCATGTCGGGTCGGTACGATGACCGCTGCCGCCGCCGCCTCCTCCGATAGCCACAAGTGAATTAAACACAGAATTCTGGCCGATAAATCCCGAAACTGGAGTCCCATTATATGGTCCAGGAGAACCAGCGCCACCGGCACCGACGGTTACGGACATCGCGCAAGGAGTAATGGCATAAGCGCTTCTATAAATCACGCCGCCTCCTCCGCCGCCGCCACCCATATCAGCGCCACCGCCTCCTCCTCCGGCCACCACCAAAACTTCAACATTCCCACCGTCAGTTACATTCAAGATACCGCTTGAAGTAAAAGTATGTATTTTGTAACTTCCCAAATATGTAATTGTTCCTCCTGTTGCTTTTATAATCGGGGTGGTTTCGACAATCTCATTGGAATAATTACTGTTATCGATAGCGTTATAAGCCCGAACTCTGTAGGCATATGTTGTTGCCATTAGGACAGTGCTATCAGTATAGGAAGTAGTATTCGGAGCAAGCGTATCAAGTACAGTATAGTTTACACCGTCTAATGTACGCTCTATTTTAAAACCGTCCTCATTCAATGAGGTGTCCTGCCATTGCATGCTAATTAAATTAGTGGTAACAGATGTGGTTATTAAATTAGTCGGGCCATCAGGTTTCTCGGTGCGGTTGAACGATGCGTTGGAATAATCGCCGTCGCCGGTAAAGCCATAGGACCTGACCCGATACCAATAATTAGTGGTCGGAGTTATCGGGGTATCCGAATAAGAATCGATATTGGCGCCGACCGTGTTTATCTGCTCATAATTAACACCGTCAAGAGAACGCTCTATCTTGAAACCCAGCTCGTGCGGTGAGGTATCATGCCAGCTCAGGTCAATCCGGCTGTCACTGACCAGGGCGGCCACCAAATTAGAGGTAATGTTAAATTGGCCTTCGGCCGAAGGCGTTTCGGCTGTCGGCGCCGGGGTAGCTGTTTTGCGCAGACGCACTACAGGATTAAATGTCGTGGAATCATAACTGTTATTAGCGTTCTGGTTAACCCTAAAATAAACAGCATCACCACTTGAAACCACGGTGTTAAGGACATAATTATACCCGACATTGTCGTTAAATACCACGGCCTGTGACCATAGCGGATTGGTATTATTATATATTGAAGCGGTTATGCCATCACCACCGCCAAGATTACTTTTTTGAACATTGCCCGTAATAGTTAACCCATAATTAGCCGGGCTCATCCACTTTCTGGCCGGCTCGTATGTATCCGGATGACAGGCGCTGCTCCAGAGCAGATTATAAACATAGCTCCCTTGCCATCTATTATTGGCCGGATCCCAATTCATATCCTGATAAAAACCACCGGTCCACTCCTGATAATACCAATTATTGGCTCCCTGGGTGGAGGTAAATCCGGTTGAGGCCTGGTAGACAAAAACAAAAGCATTATCCGTACTGGCGCTTGTGCCTGAGATATTGCCGTAATACATATTAATTATCGTTGAGCCATTCGGCAATGACGGTATTTTGACCCAGTACTTATTGTCATTTTCCTGCCAGTAATAAAGCTCTTGGTCCATGGTCTCATTTGTAAAGCGGACATCACTATAATCCGGCTTAATCTTAAAGGAATTGCTGTAACGAGCCCCGACCTCGCTTTCGGAAAGCGCCCTGTTCAGTATTTTGACCTCATCAATAACGCCCTTAAAATTATTACCAATGTAAAGGTTGCCGGCATTGGTATTGATCGACCCCGTTAAAGTCCCTTGGGCTTTCAATGTGCCATTGACATAAAGCTTCTGCTGGTTTGAAGAATCATTTTTATTATATGTCATGACGATATGATTCCAACCCGGGGAAAGCGAGGTACTGATGAATGTCCGGTTTATCTGCCCGGCAAAGGTTGAGCCGTTAAATGATATGCCATAAGCATCCATTTTATAGATGCCGTCCGTCATCATAATACTCAATGGTGTTAATTGATATGAAGACGCCTCACCCATGCCGGCGCTGACTTTATTACCGTATGCTATTTCCTGGTCAGCGAGAATCTTGAGCCATGGACCGGCAGCTGACGTTGCATACCTGAGCGATAATTTATTGCCTTTTCTTTTATGCATGAAATAATAACCGGTGGGTTGCGCGCCTTGGCCGTTGATAGGCGAATGATACTGCCCGAAGTATGTTCCGGTATAACCGCTCGGGAATCCCGAGGTATTAAGCGAGCCCCAATAAGGACCGCTACCGTCATTAGACCAGCCATTCCAGTCGTAATGGGAAACATTCGACCCATAGACCATACCGAACCCACGATAATCATGCGCCCAATATGAAACAACCTCGAAATCCTCTCCGGCGTCAAAAGTCCTATCAAAAACAATACTTGAGTAGTTGCTTCCAGCGGACCAGGTCCTGTTGTTATTTGAAAGAGTCCCTTTGGGGGGCGATGCTATGAATTTTATCGGTTGGTTTGCCGGAGAATTGGTTGTATCAACCCAGGCCTCTATGCTAATGGCATCAGTCAGATTCAGGCTGGAAGCGTTCCGAACCTCGACATATTCGCCAACCCCCTGGAAAGACAAGGCCTTCCCGTAACGACCATCCACCCGGGCCGGCAAAGCCGCATTGAGCTTATAATCATCCACATAAGCCGTGCCACTGGGATTATCTGATGTGTTCCACCAAGCCATATCTACGTATATATATACCGTCCCGTTTACGTTATCTGGATGCAATGCGTTCGAAGTAGCCACCGCCTGGGAAAATTGCTGCCATCCGGTAGTGCTGGTGGTTATAGTTTTCCAGTCCTTATGAGTAATATAACTATTACTGGCATCATAATACTGGATTCTCAGGTAGAAAGTACTTGTTATCACAGTAGCGTTAACCCAGGCTGATACAGTAAATGATTTCCCGGCCAAGTAAGAGGTTACAACCGGGCTTGATTTGTTTGAGGTCGCGCTAACACCGCTAGCAACCAGCTTACCCGAATAAGCGCCAGTATATTTCTGAGTATTATCCCATGTCTCGGACCCACCCCAGTTGCCGCTTTCGAAACCGGAGTTATCAATCAAATTATAATTTATAATCCCGGTATTATTGTATCCCGAGCAATCCGCCGCGGTTGAACCGGAAGTTTCGGAAAAATGATATGAGGCAACCAGTCCGAATTCGTTAATAAATGCGGAATCAGAAAACGGCGCTATAGCTACCTGATAATCATTTAAAGCACTACCGGTATTATTTATGGTTATCTGCCTGAGGTACGGCCAGGAACCGTTACCTGAATTAGACATTATAGTGACTATACTCCGTGTCGGGGACCAGGCCGATACACCATTCACATTTATTCCCTGCACCCGCCAATAATAAGTATTAAAAGGCATCAAATTAGTTACTGTATAAGAAGTAGTTGTTAATCCGCTTTGATCAACTATAGTTGTAACGAAATTAGCATCTTTACCGAATTGAATGTGGTATGTCTCATTATAAATACCCTGACTCCATGTCAATATGCAATTATCGGCCGGTATTATTGCCGCATCCAGCGGTGCGGTAGGACCGGGAATTCCAATAGTCGAAAATGACCGATACAAAGACCAATCGCCTTCGCCGCCGCTGTTATAAGCTTTCACCTGCCAGTAATACGTCGTCGCATGTGATAAAGCCGGAACATAAGATGTTACGGCAACAGCATTTTGATCAATCATTAAAGATGAGAAAAATATATCCGTAGAAACCCTTACTCTATATGTTACGGCCGTCGGCACATCAAACCACGAAAGTGTCTGATTGCTCGGGTATCCTGTGCCAGTATTAAGCGGAGAATTCAATGTCGGCAACCCAGGCGGAGCAATCGCCGTGGTGAAAGACCAAGTCTCTGACCAATTACTGGCCCCGGCGCTGTTAACCGCATGGACACGCCAATAATAAACGGTTGAAGCCGACAATGCCGAGGCATAATATGAAAGCACCGTAATAGAGCCCTGATCCTTAACAAGATTAGCAAATGACGGCGTTTCGGAAACCTGTACCCGATAGGAGGTAGCTCCGGGCGAGGCGTTCCAAGTCATGGTCATATTTACCGGCACATTTATCGCCGAATTGCCCGGTAAAGCCAACGTTGGTTGGGGCGGAGGTATGACCAAAGTCGTGAATTGATACACCTCTGACCATGACGAGGTTCCGCCGATATTGTTGCTCTTTACCCGCCAGTAATGGGTGGTGTTAACAGCTAGGTTAGCCACCTGATAATTGGTAACAACAATAGAATTTTGATTAACTATTATATTATTGAAACTCTCGTCTGTGGCTATCTGAATCTGGTAATCATCAGACCTGTCTGCCGGATACCATGATAAAACCGTATTAGTAATCACGCCGGTAGCGCCCTGTATGGGTGATTGCGGTATGGGTATGGCCGGAAACGCGATTATGGTGGTAAAACTCCAGGTATTGGACCAACTGCTGGAACCGGCGATATTGTTGGCCAGGACCCGCCAGTAATATGTGGTTAAATTATTAAACGCCGGCGTAAAAGTAGTACCGGTTATTTGGTTCTGATCCAAGACTATCTCGGAGAATCCGGCGTCAGTCGCGACCTGCAGTCGGTAAGAAACCGCCCGATTGGCCGCATTCCATCTTATTGTGTCATTGATTAACCAATTAACAGCCCCGTTTGCCGGGGCATTAAGAGTCGGCTGTGCCGGGATATCTATGATGGTATCGAATTTGAACACCTGCGACCAATCAGAAGTCCCGGCGCTATTTACGGAACGAACCCGCCAGTAATATGACGTTAAATTACTAAGCACGCAGCTCGTTGAAGTGGCCGCAATATTGCTCTGATCTAAAACTACAACCGAGAAATTCGCCGCGGTTGAAATCTGGATATGGTAAGAAGTCGCTCCTTTAGACGCATTCCAAGTTAAGCTTACCGGCACCGATTCATTTACGGAATAATTTACAGGGCTGACCAAAGCAGGTATAGCTACAATTGTCTGGAAAGATCTGGCGGTCGAGAAATCCCCTTCACCTCCCGCATTGACTCCTTTTACCCGCCAATAATAAACAGTGCCGTTCGCTAAATTATTGACAGTATAAGACAGTGACGACGTGGCAAAAACGTATGTTGCGGACACTTCGAAATTAATATCACTGGAAATATTCAACGTGTACGAGGCCACACCGCTAACCGCATTCCAGGACAAGGTCGGATTTACAGACAACGCTACGGTAGGATTATTGGACGGAGCGACAAGTTCCGGAGGCGGAAGGAGCGTAGTGAAATAAAAAACTGTCGACCAATCAGACCCACCGCCGACATTGTAAGCTTTAACTTTCCAGTAATATCCAGAGTAATAATTCAGTCCGCTGACAGTCACGTTTGTCCCTGTAATATTGCTCTGGTTAAAAATAACACTTGCAAATCCGGCATCGGCCGCGACTTGAGCCTGGTAAGAGGTGGCCGTATTTACCACCTGCCATGATAATTGCGGAATCTTTAAAATAGCCGCGGCGTTATTTTGCGGTGTTACCAGGACCGGCTGGGCCGGAGCAGGAACATTTATGGTGAAGCGGCTGGCGTCGGACCAGACACCCTCACCGCCAATATTACTGGCTTTGACTCTCCAGTAATAAACCGTCAAATGGGTCAGGTCATTCGTCTGGTATGACAATCCGGCTATTCCGCTCTGGCTGATAAGCACAGAATTGAATCCGCTATCAGTAGACACCTGCAGAGAATAAGAAACCGCGCCAAGCGCGGTATTCCAAACCAGCTGGGGGCTGAGTATATTGACAGTTGAGTTATTTGACGGGGCTGACAAAGCCGGCATGGCCGGAACCGCGATTATGGTGGTAAACGACCTGATGACGGACCAAGCTCCGGTCCCGCCAGCATTGCTTGCCCGAACCCGCCAGTAATATACCGTTGAATTACTAAGGGCCGGTACGTAAAAAGTATTCTCAATATTGCTCTGGTCGCAAATGAGTCCGGAAAAACCGTCGTCTACAGCAACCTGCAACTGATAACTGGTAGCCGTGCTTGAAGAGTCCCATGTTAATGTTGGGTTAACAGAAATATTTGCGGCGCTGTCTGAAGGCAAGCTCAGTACCGGTCCGAGCGGTGGCGAAATATTTGTGACGAATGACCATATTGCAGACCAACTGCTCAAGCCGGCAACATTGACGCCCCGAATGCGCCAGTAATAACTTGTTGAGTAACTAAGCGCCTGCGAGAGCATAGTCGATGTTACTGTGGAAGTGGCGGTTAAAGGCGCCGCAAATGAAATATTATCGCTTACCTGTATTTCATACGATGCGGCATAATTTGATACGTCCCATGTCAGCGTCGGGTTAATTGACAGGGCCAAGGTACCGCTGACCGGAGTAGCCAACAACGGCAGCGCCGGTAAGGCTGCTATTGTAACAAAGGAGCCGGTTTCAGACCAAACTCCGGTCCCGCCAGCATTGCTTGCCCGAACCCGCCAGTAATAGGTGGTGTTATAATTCAAGACCGCGGTGGTATATACGGTCGAGGTAATATTATTCTGATTAATCACAAAACTGCTGAAATTAATATTTGAGGAAACCTGCAGATTATAATAAGACGCCCTGTTTGCCGCGGCCCAAACCAACTCCGGCGTCAATGAGATACTGGTGGCGCTCATTATCGGAGATGACAGCACAACTTGAACCGGGGCTTCTATAATGGTTGTAAAATTACCAGTGCTTGACCAATTTCCTGTGCCGCCGGGGTTGACACCGCGTACGCGCCAATAATAGGTCGTCAAATAATTGCCCGCATAAGCCAACGATGTGGCCGTGATTCCGCTGGCCTCGCTGATGATGCTGGTAAAACCAGAATCAATTGAAATCTGGATCTGATAAGCCGTGGAGTTATTGGCTGCCTGCCAGAATAAGCTGATGTTGATCGGATTATTGGACGATCCGTTCGCCGGCGAGGTCAAAATCGGGCTAGCCGACTGGATATACAAAGTAGTGGTGGTTGATTGGTTGGAATAAGCGCTGGTACCGCCGTTATTCCAGGCTAAAACCCGGTATGAATATGATGTCCCGATTATCAGATTCCTGTCGGTATAAACATTGGTATTGGTAAACACCGAACCTATCTGGATATAATCCGCATCCGAAGGGCTCTTGCGCTCTATCCGGAAACCGTTTTCATTGCCGGAGCTGTCCTGCCAGCTCAGGCTGATTTGAGATGTGGAATCAGCCGTGGTTATCAGGTTGCGCGGCGACTGGAGCACTTGCCAGTTTCCTTTTGAGTTTGATGCGCAGTTGAGCTTGTGATTATATACATCAAGATAAGCAATATAGACCTTGTTTGTTTCGATAACCAAAGAAGTATATTCGGCCCTGACGCTATCAGCATTGACAATGCTCCATGATCCGGCCTCTTTTCTGGCGTATTTGACAGCTTTTGCCGTAACATCATAATAACTGATGTGAGCCTCATTAGCCAGGTCCAACGTAATCCCGGTAAACTTGCCGACATCCCCGACGGAATCAACCGTGGAACAAACGAACACGCCCGAGGCGTTGGTCGCATATTTCAGGTCCTTGTTTGTCGCATCATAATAACTGATATGAACCTTATTATTGGGGTCCAAGGACATGTCCGTATATAACCCAACATCGTTCGAGCTGTCCACCGTCGAAATAACCCAGGCTCCGGACAGATTGGTTGCATATTTCAGGTTGCCATCGGTTTGGTCGTAGTAACTGATGTGGGCTTTATTGTTCATATCGATAGCCAGAGAGGTAAACATCCCTGTATTCCCTACCGAATCAATCCTGGCAATCGCCCAGCTTCCGGAGATATTGGTCGCATATTTGAGGTCACTCGAAGTATTATCGTAATAACTAATATGGATTTTATTGTTGAGGTCAACGGCTATCGATGAATAAAACCCCACATATCCGTCCGCGTCAACCGTGTATGTCTGCCAGGCGCCGGAGACGTTAGTAGCGTATTTAAGGTCGACATTATTCCTATCATAGTAGCTGATATGAACCTTATTGTTCCTGTCCAGCGCCAAAGAGGCGTATTCGCCGACCTCGTTATCAATGGTTATCGTCGCCCAGTTCCCTCCAGCATTGGTGACATATTGCAACCTGTAATTCGAGATATCGTAATAACAACAATGTATTTTGCCGCTAGTATCAATAGCGATAGGCGTATTACCGCCAGCCGAGCCCGAAGCCAGTGTGATTATTGTCCAGGGCGTAATCACCGACACCTCGTTGGAGTAATCGCTTCGGAAGTTGGTGTTGAATGCTGTTATGCGGTAATAATATGTGGCTATTTCCGTTACGTTAGTATCCGTAAAAAGACGGTTGTTGGCCGATAAGGTGGCAATCTCGTGATAACTCCCGGAAGCCCCGGTTTTCCTTTCGACTGAAAACCCATCCTCGTTTTCGGAATTATCAATCCAGCTAAGGTTGATCTGGGAAGACGAAAAGGCTGTAGCCGTTAAGCCGTAAGGAATTTCTATCGGCGTGCTGCTTCCGGTCAAAATATTCTTGACATTATCCTGACAAACACCGCCATACCCCAAAACAATAACGGCTACCAGCAAAATCCCAAGAAATCTGCGATAAAACCCTTTATTCAGCATAATTATACCCTATTATTTGCACTAATTTTGTCAAGAGAAATTCCTCTATAACCTTCTTTCCTTACACTATATAGTTAGCAAAAAGCATACCTGCTAAATAGCCTTTTAATAGGGGTTCACGGCGTTTTGCTTAGTTTTCATTACAAAGCTGTAATCCATACCAAATTAGGTTACATTTCCGTAACATCCCAGCCACTGATAAATCCCGAGATAATTCAAGGTATTTACCCTTCTAGTGCCCATCGGTAGCTTAAACTGCCTTCTAATTTTGTTGACATAATAAAACAAGCATTATACCATCTTGCTTTTATGCCTGATATATTAAGCGGTGATTTCGAGTTTGACAAGAGTAAATTCCTCGGTAAAGGTGCTTGGGGCGACGTTTACCTGGGCAAACAAGTCTCGCTTAACCGGCCGGTAGCCATCAAAATCCTCAAAAAAGAGCTGACCGCTGATTCGGATTTCGTCAAACGTTTCCGCCGCGAGGCCGAATGCCTGGCCAAATTAGCCAACGAACATATCATCCAGGTTTATAGTGCAGGTGAGCATCAAGGTTCGTATTTTTTTATAATGGAATTTGTCCAGGGTATGCCCCTGTCCAAGTTTGTTGAACAAAAACACAAATTCACGCATGACGAACTGGCTTATGTCGGATTGTCGGTCGCCCAAGCGCTTAAAGCCGCATGGAACAGCCCGGCCAAAATCGTCCACCGGGACATAAAGCCCGCTAATATTATTGTTTCTTTGTCTTCGGCTATAATTTCCCCCAAGGGCGAACCTTCGGGCATAGTCGAAAATATGCCCACGTCCGGAATCAACATAAAAGAAGGCATTGTCAAGGTTATGGATTTCGGTCTGGCCAAAGTTTCCCAAGAAGGCGATAATGACGCTACTTTGGCCGGCACGGTCATCGGCACGCCCAAATATATATCGCCGGAACAGGGCATGGGCAATCCGGCAGATGTCCGCTCGGATATATATTCACTCGGCATCGTTATGTATGAAATGGCCACCGGACAGATTCCGTTCCAGGGCGACAGCGCCGTAAGTATGATTCGTCATCATATTTATGATTCGGCCCTGCCGCCATCACAATTAAATAATGAAATCCCGCCCAATCTGGATGCCATTATAATGAAATGCATCCATAAGGATCCTAATAAGCGCTACTCTAATCCGTCCCAATTAATAGAAGACCTGACGGCATTCCAGCAAGGCGCCGCTCTTAAGTTCGCTGAAAGTAGCGTTTCCACGCTTGACGCCACGATGCTCGGCCCGTCTGTCGTCAAGGCGAAATCAAAGAAAAAAGTTATTTTCATAACCGGTGGAGTGATGGTTGTTTTAGCCACAGCCGTGGTTATCTGGCAAACGACTTCCGGCAAAAAACCGGCCCCGTCCTTGCCGTTAAATCAAGCGTTTAATACTAATGCAGCTACTCCCTCAAACACGTCCGCGGCTCTTCCACCGGTTCCGAATAAAATAATCGAAACCGCCGAAACCAAAGAAGACCCTCTGGCCAAGGAAATAATGGGTCTGCTTAACAAGGCCATTGAATTAATCGAGGCTAATGACCTGGAAGGCGCAAAGGATATCGTCAATCAGGTATTGACAAAGGCGCCAACCCACCCCAAAGCCAAAGAACTGATTGACGACATTAATAAGCGCATTGATGTCCGGGAAAAACTCCGTTTGGCCCAGGCTTACTTAAAAGACCCCATCGCGCCGATTGACAACCCTCTTATCAGCGACCAGAAAAAGTTTAATTATGTGGTCGAGCTGATCGGAGAAAACAAGTTCTCCGAAGCTAAAGACGAGATTTCAAAATTAATAGACCGCGAGGATGCCATCATCTCTCCGGGCGCTATTTATTTCGGCATGCGCTTGATTCTGCTGGAAAAAGGCACCGCATATCTGGACAACATGAGCAAATATTCCGCCAAGCTTAAACGGCTTTACCCCAACAGCGATTGCATTACGCCCGGCGAAGAACTGCTCAAAAAAGCCGCAGAACAGGCCGACGCGGACGCTTTCGATGAAGCCGTAAAACAAACCCAAAAGACCAAAGATTACACGGACAAAACCAAAATCATATCCGAATTCATAGCCCGCAATCCCAATAGCCGTTTCCTGGACAAAGCAAAAGAGTTATTGGAGCAATTCAAAGCCGAATTAGCCAAACAACGCCTGGCGGCTTATAAAGCCGCCTTCCTGGATGCCCAGAACTATTTCGGGCAGAACCAGTTTGACGAATCCCTAAAATCGCTGGACAAAGCCCTGACCCTTTCGGATGACCATGCGGAGGTAGAATCATTCCGTGAAAAAGTCGACCTGGCTATGTGGAAATTCCGCGGCATCGAACCGTTGGGCAAGGAACGCGACCCGGCTTCCAAGGCTTATCTTAAAGTTAAAACCACCAAAGACGGGGTGGAAATGGTTTTGATAACCGGCGGCGATTTCACCATGGGCGGCAATGACGGTTCGCCGGGCGAAAGACCGGTCCATCGGGTAACCACCGTCCCTTATTATGCGGATATTTACGAAGTAACCAACGCCCAGTTCAAGAAATTCGTCGACGCCACTAATTACAAAACCGACGCGGAAAAAACCGGTAAAGCCTGGGCGTTTATCGACGGCGTTCTGGAACCGGATGTCAAGGGCGCTTCCTGGAGGACGCCGACCGGCCAGGGCTCGAGTATTGACGCCATTATGGATTACCCGGTGGTCCATGTCAGCTGGGCCGATGCCAACGCCTACGCCCAGTGGGCCGGTAAAAGACTGCCCACCGAGGCCGAGTGGGAAAAAATGGCCCGAGGCAATTCAACCCTTAAATATCCCTGGGGCAGCGAATGGTCCGCCCAAAAATCCAATACCGTGGAAAATAACGCCGGCCAGCCGGGAAAAACCGGCAGTTACCCAATGGACAAAAGCCTCTCCGGCTGTTTTGACATTATCGGCAACGTGGCTGAATGGTGTTATGATTTCTACGACGAAAATTACTACTCCCGGAGCGCGGCAAAAGACCCGCGCGGCCCGGAAACCGGCATATACAGGGTCGTCCGGGGCGGTTCGTGGATAAGTAAAGGCGAGGATACCAAAATCACCACCCGTAAAAAAGGCGGCATCTCCTCGCGCAAACAACCTGTCGAACCGGTTAACTTCTGGTCTAATTACATTGGTTTCAGGTGCGTAAAGGATCTTAAATAAAATGAAACATTATTACCTTGCCTTGTTGCTGTTATTGATTATTTCAGCCGGCTGCGCCGGGCCGATGGAAATAACCCGGACGCTTGACGTAAATGACACCTATGTCCAGGACGTCAAGAAAATATCCGGACTGAACCAGAATGTCGTGCTGGCTCCGATTCATATCGACCCGGCCCCGGACCAACCGGTCAAGGACGAAAAATTCGTAATGCTCGAGCCGGAACTGCTGACCACCCAGTTGATGGAAACATTCCGGTCTTATATGGTGTTCGACAAGCTGGAAAAAATCCCGGCCACGGTTAAGACCAAAAAAGAACTCATCGCCGAAGCCCGGGCCAAAGAAGCAACCCTGATTATGAGCCTGACCGTAAAAAAATACCGCATCTATTATATCGGCGGAAGCGACGCCACCCTGGGCAATACCGTACTCTGGTTCTTCGGCACTATCCCCTGCTTCTGGACACACGACCAGATGTACGGAGTGGAAATAACCGCCGAAACATCGTTCCTGGACCTGGCCACCTCCGAGGAATTCGCCCTGCCCCTGACTTCTTACACCACCACTTTTAAGGTCGAAGGCAGTCTCAGTTTCCTGGAACGCGGTTTCAGCCCGCTGATACTAATCCTGCCGCCCCAGCTCTGTTCCATAAACTGGAATAACATCCAGGAACTGGTCAACCAGAAAGCGTCATCCTACTTCCTGATAAAGCTGGCCGAGCAAACCAAAAAAGAACTGCTCCAGAAATTATCCTCTTAATAATCAGATCCCGGACGGTCTTTCCGGCATTACCCAAAAGTAACATCTTCACATATAAATCACCCTAAAGTAACAGCGCCGCATAATTCTTGCCTAAAAACCATTTATACCCAAATTTAAAGCGTATTTTACGGCTATTTGGCTGGTACGCTTTTTGCTTACATTATATCCCAGAATTTAGTTGACATTTTTCAGGAAGAAGGCTATATTGTGATTAATATAAATAATTCAAGGAGAGCGTCTAAAAATGAATAATAAGATTCCGCGCCTAAGCATCTGGATTATTCTGTGCCTGCTTTTCCCTCTGATTTCAGGCTGCATCCTTTTCTGGACCCTGCCCATCGCCATGAGCGGCAGCGGCAGCAGCGGCGGTAGCGACTCGCCGACCGGCAGCAGCGGCGGGCTTAAGACCGTCACCGGCATCATCTACGAAACCATTTACGGCTCGGTCAAAATCGCCCCCAGCGGCGGCGTCCAGATAACCTTCGTCAAAGACGGCACCACTTACAATGCCACCACCGCCTCGGACGGCAGTTTCTCCATCACCGGCGTACCCGAAGGCATCGGCCAAATGACCGCTTCAAAAAACGGCTACACCTCGAACGACTTTACGGTTAACACCTCAGTTGCAGCTAACCTTTCCCGTTCCATCACCAAACGCAATACTAACCACGTATTCATCTCCGCCGGCGGCGGCGCAATCAATACCTTCAGCGAAACCACTTATCCCAGATGCCAGGTGACTGTTCCGGCCGGCGCGGTCACCGCAGACACGGAAATGGAACTGACGCCCTATATCACCGTCAGCGACCTGCCCGGCAACTTCCCGGCCGGCGTCCTGCCACTGGCCGGCGCCAACCTATCCAGCGGTTCGGTTTACCAATTCAACGGCGGCAATAAGGCCGATGCTTATACCATACTGCCGTCTTCAATGCGGCCGGAAAACCTGACCGGCGCCACCATCAAGCTGATGGAATACATCAGCGGCCAATGGGTCGAAGCGTCCGGCGACGGCGAATACATCAGCGCCGGGCTCTGGGCCGGCTATCTCGGACCCAAAACCAGCTCGCCGGCCAAGATATCCGGCTGTTATCCCTGGTGTTACGTGGTCAAATTCGCCAATACCAGCTTGACCAATTACGCCTATGTCAGAGGCAAAGTCTCCGATATATCCGGCGCGGCCCTGGAAAAAATACTGGTGGTCGGCTACGGCGCCGCCGCCACCACCGACATCAGCGGCAATTATAACCTCGGCCCGTTGACCGTCGTCAACGCCACCGATAACACCCTTATCCCGGTCACGGCTTATCTCAACGGATATCTGCCCAATAACCAGTTCATCTCGCTCAAGACCGGCGACATCAAGGAAAATATCGATTTCACCCTCAGGACCATAGATCAGGTGGCTATTCTGGGCGGCTTGGTTACCGACAGCATCAACGGCACCGCGCTGAACGGCGTCCAAGTCAGCTACAAACGCTCGCCGGCCATCAAGACGCTCTCCTATGACAACCGCGGCACCACCAGCGATATCTCCGACGACACCTTCACGGTCATCCCCTCAACCGGCGTCAACCCTTCGGCTTACCAGTGGGTGGTCACCAAAAACAGCGTGCCTTATACCTCGACCCTTTACACCGGCGCCAGCGTCAATATCAACAACATCGTTACCGAAGCCCAGAGCCAGGGTATGACTGTCGATGTCGGCGCTTATCGCATCGGCTGCAATGTCACCCTGGCATCCGGTACAGTCAGCGTTGACGGTGGATTCCAGATTGCTCTGGTCGGTATGCTCCCGGCCATCACCGACATTCAATTGCCCATCATGGTCGAATTCGGCGCCGAGGTACTGGCCACTACCAATGCCAACGGCGGTTATTTATTCTTCGACGTGCCGTATGGAGAGCCGCTTACCGTGACTGCTAAGGCCACCGGTTATAACACCTCTGAGACCAGTATGGCACCAATAAGTACGAATTTCAACACCAAGGATTTTTCCCTCGTGCCGACTACTGGCGATTTCACTCCGCCCTCCGTCATTGCCGTCAGCCCGGCCGATAACGCCCAGGATGTGGCCATTAACAGCTCCATCCAGATAACCTTCAGCGAAGCCATGAACAACTCGACCATCAACACCTCATCGTTCAGGGTGACCGGCTCGTCCGGCGATATCGGCGGCCAGGTATCATACAACAGCGGCAATTATACGGCCACCTTCTCGCCCTCGGCCCAGCTGGCTTACAATACCACTCATACGGTGACCCTTTCCATAGCCGCCCGCGACCTTTACGACAACGCCATCACCGGAACCTACTCATCGACCTTCAGGACCGTCAGCGACCTGCCCAATACGCCGTCATCATTCACGGCTACGGCATTGTCCTATTCGCAAATCCGGCTGGCCTGGCAGGATACCTCCACCAACGAGACCGGCTTCGAAATCGAAAGCAGTCCCGATGGCGCCACCTGGTCCAGTCTCTACCTAGCGCCGCCCAATACCACCATCTACGTCAACAGCAGCCTGACCGCCTCGACCACCTATTACTACCGGATAAAGGCGTTTAACCTCAGCGGTAACAGCAATTATTCCTCAAGCGTTTCGGCCACCACCTTTGCCATTCCGACCATACCGCCCAACGCGCCGACCGGGCTGTCGGCCACGGCCGTTTCCTCGGCCAAGGTCAACCTGTCCTGGACCGACGCCTCCACCGACGAGGAAGGATTCTATATCGAACGCAAAGTGGCGGGCGGCACCTATGCGCGCATCGCCACTCTTATGCCCAACATCGTTATTTATTCCGACACTACCGGTCTGTCCGCCACTACCACATATTATTACCGGCTCCAGTCGTTCAGCGTGGCCGGCAACAGTTCTTATTGCACCGAAAAGAGCGTGGTCACACCGGCCCCGGCTCCCACCGCGCCGGTGGCTCCGTCCGGCCTGGCCGCAGTCGGCGTTTCCTCGGCCCAGATAGACCTGTCCTGGACCGACAACTCCGATAACGAAAACGGGTTCAGGGTCCAGCGCAAGCAGGGCGTAGGCGGCACCTATTCCACCATCGCTTCCTCGCTCGCCCAGAATACCACCATTTATCACAACTCCGGCCTTAATTCTAACACCGAATATTATTACCGGGTCCAGGCATATAACGCCTACGGTTACAGCGCCTGGTCGACTGAAGCCAACGGCACCACCGCGCCCCCGGCCGACACCCCTCCAATCATTCCTTCCGACCTGACCGCCACGGCCATATCGGCCGCCCAGATTACGCTCCAGTGGAGCGACAACTCCACCAACGAAGACGGATTTAAGATATACTACAACAACACCGGCATCTCCCCGTTCTCTTACTACGGCGGCGAGGCCTCGGCCAATACCACCTCGTACACGGTCAGCGGGCTTAATTCCGACACCACTCATTACTTTATCATCAACTCGTATAATGCCGCCGGTGACAGTCCGGAGTCCAACTCGGCCTCGGCCAAGACCTGGCCGCCGGTGCCCAGCGCGCCTTCGCCCAATACGCCTTATAACGCCGCGGAAAACATCTCGCTCAAACCGACGTTCATCTGGAGCCAGTCCGGCACGGTCAGTTCCTACCGACTGCAGGTCTCATCCAATTCCGAATTCTCGGCCATAGTCGCTGATACCGGCGGCATCACTAATACTACCTACACCCTGACCACGGCCCTGGCCAACCAGAACACCGTCTATTACTGGCGCGTCAACGCCACCAACGTCAGCGGCACCGGCCCCTGGTCATCCGCTTACAGTTTTAAAACCGTCTCGGCACCATCGGTGCCTACCGGGCCCAACGCATCCGCCTCCGCCACCAACCAGATTAATCTGTACTGGTCCTATAACGGCAGCGCCGCGGAAGGATACTATGTTTACCGCTGCACGGACGGGGTCAGCTTCATACCGGTGGCCACCTCGACATACACCAGCTTTGTCGACACGGGATTGACATCCTACACCACTTATTATTACAAATTCACAGCTTACAACTCGGCCGGTGAAAGCGTTCGTTCCTCCTCGACCAGCGCCACCACCTGGCCGCCGCTCCCGGCCATGCCCACTCCGGACCTGCCGGCCGATGCCGCCATAAATATCAGCATCAACCCGACCATCAGCTGGAGCGCCGTCACTTACGCCCAGTCTTACCACCTCCAGGTGGCTAAAGACAGTATCTTTTCCGCCGGCAATATGGTCTATGATAATCAGTACGTCTACAGTAATTCTCAAAATATTTACAGCCTCATCCAGTCGACCGCCTATTACTGGCGCGTCAGCGCTCGCAACCAAAGCGGCGACACCGACTGGCCGGCCACGCCCCGGAGCTTTACCACCACCGACGTTCCCAACGCGGCGCCCAGCGCCCTGAGCGTTACGGCCGTTTCCTCATCGCGGATTAACTTCAGCTGGACCGATAATTCCAATAATGAGGATATTTTCGATATTCTATACAGCACAGATAACAGCTATTTCTACTCCCTGCCTACGGCCCCGGCAAATGCGATCACCTATTCCTTAACCTCCGCATATTATAACACGCTTTATTACTTCAAGGTCCGGGCCGTCAACAGCGTCGGTTACAGTAACTATTCCAATACGGCCAGCGACACCACCTGGCTGCCGGTGCCCGAACCTACGAATATTTATTCCCCATCCAGCAGCGCTATCAATGTTTCCCTGGACACATATCTTTATTGGAATTCTGTTTGGTCCGCCACCAGTTATAAGCTCCAGGTGGCCACCGATACCGGTTTCGCCTATATCGTCCGCGATTTCAGCGGCATCGCCACTAATTACTTTTCCATTACGCCATCGCTCAATTCCAATACCGTCTACTACTGCCGCGTCAAAGCCGTCAATATCAGCGGCGAAAGCGCCTGGTCAACCAACACATATTACTTCACCACCGCTTTATTCCAGCCTGACCTGGCCGTAAGCGAAGACAACATATCCTACCTCGGCGACAATATTTTTAATTATACCGGCCTGAGCCAGACCCTGAACGACTCCGTTGATTCAGGCAACACCGTCAAATATTACTTCCAGATAAAAAATGAAAGCAACCTTGACGACTATTTCACCTTTGCCGGCACCAGCGGTAACGCCCAGTGGACTATAACCTACTATAACGAATACAACGATGACATCACCACCAATGTAGTCAACGGCACATACAATCGCTATTTCAACGCAAATGGAACCCAATATTATTCGGCGGATGTAACACTCATAACCGATACCGCTGTAATACCGCTAAATCTCTTCTTTACCGGCACCAGTTGGTTCGATATCGCCTGCAAAGACACCGTAAAAATAGTTGCCGACATGACCAAGTGGCAATCGGTAGCGGCCGGTATCCAGCACAATATTGCAATCAAGAACGACGGCTCGCTCTGGGCCTGGGGCGACAATTCTAGCGGCCAGCTCGGTCTGGGCGATTCCAACCCACGCTGGGGTCCGGTCCAAGTCGGCGCCGATAAGGATTGGTCTCAGGTCAGCGCCGGTAACGGATTTAGTATGGCCGTCAAGACCAACGGTACCCTCTGGACCTGGGGCTATAACTGGAATGGCCAGCTCGGCCAGGGCGACAGCGGCAACGGCACCAACAGGCTTGTTCCAACCCAGGTGGGTTCCGACACTGATTGGAGCAAGGTGGCAGCCGGAGGCTATCACGCCATGGCGCTCAAAACCAATGGCACCCTCCTGACCTGGGGCTGGAACAACTACGGACAATTGGGCTTTGGATACACCGGCGGAAGTTCTATTCTCATCCCAACCGTCGTTACCGCAGTAGGAACAGCCTGGTCCTATATTTCAGCCGGCATATATCACTCAATAGCGTCCAACAGCGATACCAATACCTATACCTGGGGTTATAATGGTTATGGCCAATTAGGACACGGCGATTATGCCCTGCGTAATTCTCCGGTGGCGCTGACCACGTCCGGTTGGAGTGTGGTCAAAGCCGGCTCTTTCCATACCGTAGGCATTATCTCCGGACAATTATGGGTCTGGGGTTGGAATCTCAATGGCCAGCTCGGCCTCAATGATACGAATAATCGAAACTATCCTTGCAGATACGTTTCGGCTACCAGCTGGGTCGCCGTCGCCGGCGGATATTATCATACCCTTGCCCGCAACAGCTTAGGTACCATCTATGCAGCCGGAGACAATGCGTCCGGCCAGCTCGGCCTTGGCGAATCAGTTTCCTACACATGGAAATTCCTGGCTATTACTACCACTCTCGGAGCGCAACTGGCCGCCGGGCGCGACCACAGCTTTACCATCCGCTCGGACGGCACGCTTTATTCCTGGGGCTGGAACCAATACGGCCAGCTCGGCCACGGTGACACAAAAAACCGCTTCTGGCCGACTAAGGTCTATCTCCAGTGGCTGATGGTTTCCGGCGGATACGGCCATACCATAGGTCTCAAGAGCGATGGCACGCTCTGGTCATGGGGATACGGCTATGACGGCCAATTAGGCCATGGCGACACATCCTACAAGTACACGCCTACCCAAATCTCTACCGGCACAGACTGGTCATTCGTTGATTGCGGGGATTATTATAGCTTAGGCGTTAAGACCAACGGCACTCTCTGGTCATGGGGCGATAACTGGTACGGCCAGCTCGGGCAGGGCACCAGCGGCAGCGGTACCAACAAATATTCGCCCACCCAGGTAGGCTTAAACACCAATTGGGCCTCTGTCAGCGCCGGGAACTACCATTCATTAGCCGTTACCAACGGCGGCCAACTTTGGTCTTGGGGTTATAATGCTATGGGCCAGCTCGGCCTGGGCATAGGCGATTACACCAACAGGACTGTGCCCACCTATGTTACAAGTTTAGGCACCGTTACGCTTATCAGCGCCGGAACTTATCATTCGGCCTGCGTTGCCGCCGGAATCCTCTATACATTCGGATATAATTATTATGGCGCATTAGGGACAGGAGATCTTACTGATCATAATCATCCGGATCCCCAACCCATTAGAAGTGGAATTATATCCGTCAGCGCCGGATACCAACATACCGTGATTACGGACGGCCAGGGAAAACTATGGTCTACTGGATATAACTCCGACTATGGACAGCTGGGCACAGGTAATAACACCAATACAAATTACCTTGTACAGGAAGTAACGCTGGCTACTGATTGGGTCAGCGCAGTTGCCGGTAATAACCATACTATGGCCGTCAAAACCAACGGAACTATATATGCCTGGGGCGCTGGTTCCTATGGGCAGTTAGGTCAGGGTATAGATTGGGCCAATTGGAATAACCCCAGGTTAGTAGGCTCGGATACAGACTGGTCCAAGATTGGGGCCGGTTCTTTTCATTCCTTGGGCGTAAAGAGAAACAACTCGCTCTGGGGCTGGGGTTATAACAACTCCTATCAACTCGGTCTAAACAACACCGACAATAAAAACACGCCCACCAAGATTAAGTAACTAATGGGCGGTCAGATGTTTCGGAACATTGGGATCATTTTTTCCTTTGGTTCTATCAAAAAATAACCCCTCTTTATCACCAGAAATGACATAAAAAGCAGATTTAATGCGGTTTTTTAGGTAATTTAGCCTAAAAGTTATCCACAGGAGTAGCCCCCCCACCCTCCTTAATATATTGTAACCTACCCTGTATAGTAATCCAGGCCGACTTGTCATATACTAAAGGCCGAGTTGTCATATACCAGAGGCCGACTTGTCATATACTAGAGGCCGACTTGTCATATACTAGACGCCGACTTGTCATATACTAGAGGCCGACTTGTCATATACTAAAGGCCGACTTGTCATATACTAGATGCCGACTTGCCATATACTAGATGCCGACTTGTCATATACTAGATGCCGACTTGTCATATACTAGACGCCGACTTGTCATATACTAAAGGCCGACTTGTCATATACTAGATGCCGACTTGCCATATACTAGAGGCCGACTTGTCTTATACTATAGCGGTATTTGAGAAAAATAGAAATTCCAAGAATACCATACTCAATTACATCCCTTGGCCCGGGAGCATGGCATGGGTGCGGAAACAACGCCTGCCGGAAAACCGCCTATGCCGGTTTGGCCAGTTTATTCAGCTCTGATTGGATTATGGCCGGCATAACTATACTGACTATGATATACAGGATGAACCAAAGCAAGGCGTTATTGTCTTTCTTGACGTTCTGGGCGAAACCCTCGCAATATTTATAGGCCCAATAAATGTTCGCTATCGGGACTATTATCAGCCAGGCGGTGGGTATTTTCGCGCCCAGCCTGTTTATTTCATTCTTGGTCGAAACCACCCAATAAAGATAATAAATCCCGAAGGTTATTATTGAAAATATATATACCAAAACCACGTTTCTGTGCTTTACCATTTTCCGCCTCCTTTTTTTCGATTAAACAGTTACTCTAAAATACTTGATAGCATTTATCTCTAACGTGGTCAAGGGAATATACAGAATAGTGCCCGGCCGGGCAACCGTTTGTTTTCTTGACCGGATAATGTTTTTCTGATAATATCCGGATTGTTATCCAATAAGTAATTACCGCGTTGAAATCTTATAAGAAAGGATTTTTATGGCCAAGATATCGTTATGTTTGCTGGGAACCCTGGCGGTTTGCCTGCTGGCCTGCGGTTGCGTGGTGGTTACCGAAGACCCGCATTATCAGGGCACGGTGGAAATATATCCGGAGTTCATCCCGCCGCCGTTCCAGCTGGCGCCGGGTATGGTGCTGATGCCTTCGATGGCCGGGGTGTATTACGCCCGCGACGGCTATAACCTGTTTTTTTATACCGACTCGTGGTATTATTATTGGGGCGGCTACTGGTTCATCGGCTCTTCATTCAACGGTCCCTGGGTCTATGTCGAACCGGCCCGGTTGCCGGTGATGATGACCAGAATCCCGCCCGGACACCTCAAAACCCCGCCCGGCCAGCTCCGGCGCAATGAGCATCATCCCAGGAACCGCCCGCCCGACCGCCGGCAAACAGCCCCCGGCCCGCGCAAGGACAATGACCGGGATAATGACAGGGACAGGGAAAAAGATAAGGGCCGTGACAAGGACAAAGACGACTCACCCGGCCATAAGAAAAAGGACAAATAACCGCGGCCGGTCTTTTCAACCTGCTTACATTAAGATACTCTCTTGCGGAAGCGCAGGGTGCTGAAGCTGATGATGGCCACGCCGATAATCAACAGCGCCAGCATCTGCGGCCAGAGCACGCCCAAACCCGTTCCTTTGAGGAATACCCCCCTGATGATTACCAGGAAGTATCTTAAGGGATTAAGATAGGTCAGATACTGAATACCCTGGGGCATATTCTGGATGGGAAAAACGAACCCGGAAAGCAGAAGGGCCGGAAAGATGAGCAGGAAGGTGGTCATCATTGCCTCCTGCTGGGTTGAGGCGATGGTGGAAATGAACAGCCCGATGCCCAGCGTGGTCAAAAGATAAAGGATGACCGAACTGAAAAGAACCAGCGGGTTGCCCCGGATGGGCACGTCGAACCAGAAGACGCCGACCACGGCCACCAGGACCACGTCGGCCAGCCCGATGACGGCAAAGGGTAATAACTTACCCATAATCAATTCCCACGGCGCTATCGGGCTGACTATCAGCTGTTCGATGGTGCCCATCTCTTTCTCCCGGACAATGGCCATCGAGGTCAACAGCAGGGTGATGATGGTGACAATCAGGGCGATGACGCCTGGGATGAAGAAGTTGCGCGAGACCAGGTCCTCGTTGAAGAGCACCCGGCTGCGCAGGTCTATTCCCGGTAATTGGCCGGTCGAGAGCAGGATGGCCGCACGGTCTTTAAGAATGTTAGTCGAGTAGGCCTCGACTATCCGGCTGGCGTAGGTCATTATCACGGCGGCGGTGTTGGAGTCGGTGCCGTCGAGTATCAGCTGCAGTTGGGCGGTGCGCCGGGCGCTCAGATCGCGTTCAAACCCTGGATTGAAGCGGAGCACGGCGCTGACCCGGGAATCGTTGACGAGCTGCTCGGCCTCGCGGTCGGTGGACACGCGCTTAACCAGCTTGAAGTAAGGCGAATTGACAAACCGGCCGGCCAGCTCGCGGCTGGCCGCGCTGTTGTCCAGATCGTAAACCGCCGTGGGAATGTTCTTGACGTCGGTCGAGACAGCATATCCGAAGATTATCATCTGGATGATGGGCGGGACGAATATAATCATGCGCATGCGCGGGTCGCGGAACATCTGGATGAATTCCTTGATGACTATCTGTTTTATCCGCTCGAACATATCTATACCACCCGCTTTCTGAACATCATCACGGCCAGGTTCAGGACCGCTAATGTGAACAGGCACAGCAACAGCGCCTCAATGCCCAGGACTTCCAGCCCGATGCCCTTCAAATAAATACCCTTGAGTATGGTCACGAAATAACGGGCCGGGATGACGTAGGTGACGGCCCGGATGACCGTGGGCATATTGGCGATGCTGAATACGAACCCGGACAACAGGAATGCCGGCAGGAAGGTCGAGACCAGCGCCAGCTGGCTGGCCAGCAGCTGCTTTTTGGTGACGATGGAGATGAGTATGCCTAAACCCAGCACGCCGACCAGGAACAGGCTGCTCAAGGCAAAAAGAAGTATGACGCTGCCGTTCAGGGGCACGTCGAATATGAACTCGCCCATCAACACGGCAATCAGCACGTCAACCAGGCCGATGGCGAAATATGGAATAATCTTGCCGATGACCAGCTCGCGCGGCTTGATGGGCGTGGAGATGAGCTGTTCCATAGTGCCGCGCTCCCATTCCCGGGCCACGGTCAGCGAGGTCAACAGCGCGGCAATGACCATCATGATAACCGCAATCAAGCCGGGTATGATGAAGTTACGGCTCTTGAGGTCCTGGTTGAACCAGACCCGGCTGCGCATATCCACCGGCAGGATGCTCTTGACGCCCAGGCCGGCCAGCCGGTCGGTAACCAATTTCCGATTATGCAGGGCCGTGACCGCGCTGGCATACCCCAGCGCGATGGTGGCCGTGTTGGAATCGCTGCCGTCAACCAATAACTGCACCGGCGCAGCCCGGTCGGAAGCCAGTTGGCCGGCGAAATCGGGCGGAATCACCAGCGCCATAATTGCCCGGTTCCGGTCGATATGCCGGTACAGGTCGTTGTAGTTGTCGGAATAACCGATTATCTTAAAGTAGGGCGACTGACTGAAATTGAGGATATATTCCTGCGAGGCCGGCGACTGGTCCTGGTCCCAGACGACCATGGGCACGTTATCGACGTCGAGCGTAAGCGCGTAACCGAACAGCACCAGCATGACCATGGGCAGTGCGATGGCCAGACCCAGACTGCGCGGGTCGCGCCAGACCTGAATGAATTCCTTGCGGGCAATGGCTTTAATCCTGGTCAGGTTCATTAGGCACCTTTAGTTTGGCTGATGATTTTATCAACGAGACGAAAACATCCTCCAGCGAGGGCTCAATCCGTTTTATTCGGTAATCAAGGCCCGGTTCTTTGGCCATCAGCTCTTTTATCGCGGCCGTGGCAACCGGTTCGTCGTCAACGATGGCGTGCAGGACGGTGCCGAACAGGGCCGTCTCTTTTACGGACTTGAGCCGGTTGAACGGCTCGATCCATTCCTCCGGCCGGTCCAGACTGACGGCCAGCACCGATTCTTTCATCAATTCCGTTTTTAGCCGGTTGGGCGTGCCGGTAGCGATGATGTTGCCGTCGTAAATCAGGGCCAGCCGGTCGCAGTTCTCTGCTTCGTCCATGTAATGGGTGGTGACGAATACGGTCACGCCGCTGTTGGACATTTCTTTTATCAGTTTCCAAAACATCTGTCGGGCAATCGGGTCAACCCCGGCCGTGGGTTCGTCCAGGAAGAGTATCTTCGGTTCGTGGATGATGGCGCAGCCCAGGGCCAGGCGCTGTTTCCAGCCGCCGGCCAGGATGGACGTCCGGCTTGCCCGTAATTGCTCCAGCCCGGCCATCCGGAGCACCCATTCTTTGCGGGCAGATTTCTTTTCGGCCGGCACGCGGTAGATGCCGCTGTAGAAATTGATGTTCTCCTCGACGGTCAGGTCGTCGTAGAGCGAAAAGCGCTGGGACATATAGCCGATATTCTGCTTGATCAGGTCGGGCTGGCTGGCGATGTCGTAGCCGCCCACCCGCCCGGTTCCGGAAGTGGGGGCAAGGATGCCGCAGAGCATACGGATGGCGGTGGTCTTGCCGGCGCCGTTGGGGCCGAGGAAGCCGAAGATTTCGCCCGGCTTGACGCTGAAAGAAATGCGGTTGACGGCCGTGAACCTGCCGAACTTCTTTTCCAGCCCGGTTACCTCGACGGCGTTGATGATGTCATTTTTCATATTGGTTTATGATGGAAATAAAGGCGGCTTCGAGCGAGTCGGCCTTGGCCTGGGCCTTGATATCGGCCGGCGCGTCGTACCTGAGCAGTTTGCCCTTGTGCATCAGCCCGATTCTTTTACAGCGTTCGGCCTCGTCCAGATAAGCGGTGGAAAAGAAGATGGTCACCTTATCCTTGAGCAAGCGGTAGAGGATCTGCCAGAAATCGCGCCGGGAAACCGGGTCGACGCCGTTGGTCGGCTCGTCCAGGAAAAGCACGCGCGGCTTATGGATCAGGGCGCAGGCCAGGCCCAGTTTCTGTTTCATGCCGCCGGAGAGGTTGCGGGCCAGCCGTTGCCGGAATTCGCCCAGATTGGTGAAGGCCAACAGCCGGTCGATCTGAGGCGCCCGTTCGGCCTGGGGCAGGCCGTAGATGTCGGCGTAGAAGTTGATGTTTTCCATGACGGTCAGGTCTTCGTAGAGCCCGAAACGCTGGGGCATATAGGCGATGTTTTCCTTGAGCGCCTCGGCATCCTTGGCGATATGATAGCCGGCCACCCAGGCGTCGCCGCTGGTCGGCTCGAGTATGCCGCAGAGCAGGCGCATGGTGGTGGTTTTGCCGGCGCCGTCCGGTCCGACCAGCCCGAAGATTTCACCTTCTTCAACGGTAAGATTCAGGTTATCGACGGCTGCCACGGCCCCAAACCGCTTGGTCAAGCCCTTGGCTTTGATGGTTATCATGGTTATTCGATGGCCAGATAGACGTCGGCCGGCATGCCGGATTTGAGTTCCTGGCCGGCGTTGTCCACGGATATTTTTACCCGGTAAACCCGGTTGATTCTTTCTTCGCGGGTCTGAATCTGCTTGGGCGTGAATTCCGATTCGGGCGAAATGAAAGACACGTAGCCGTCGTATGACTTGTCCGGATAGGAATCGGTCTTGATCCGGGCCTTTTGGTTGAGCTTGACCCGGCCCAGGTCTGTTTCCTTAATGTAACCGGTGACCCAGAGGTTGCGCAAATCGCTGATGGTATAGACGGCCGAGCCGGGCTGGACGATTTCGCCTATCTGGGCGCTTTTGACGGTGATGAATCCATCGATGGGCGCGACCAGATCGGTGTAACCCAGCTTCAAAACGGCTAGGTCCAACCCGGACTGGAGCGTGGCCAGGCGCGCCTGCGACATCTGGTAGTTGGCTTTGAGCGTGTCGCGCTGCTGAACCGTGAAGCCGCCGGACTGAATCAGCCGCTCGGCACGCTCGTAGTCGGCCTTAAGGCGGTCGCTGTTGAGCTGGGCCTCCTGCAAGGCAGATTCGGCCTGGCTCTTTAAGCTGAGAAACTCTTCCTTGTTTAGCTGGGCCACCAACTCACCGGCCCGGGCGGTATCGCCTTCGTTCTTGAGCAGTTCCTTGATTTTGCCGCCGACCTGGAAGGCCATCCGGGTTTCGGTGGCTTCGATCGTGCCGGAGATGAAAACGGTGTTGCCGTTCTGTTTCCGCCCGAAGATGCTGGCCAGCAGGGCAACCAACCCGGTGATGACGACAATGACGATAATCAGTTTCTTATTCATCCTGCTCGACCTCCTCGATTCTGGCGGCTATGTTTTTCAGTGATTTCAAGAGCGCGGTGATTTCCGGATCGGGCATGGCGCTGAAAATCCGCTGCCACCTGAGCTGGAGCATGATTTTAAACTGCCTGATAAAGGCGGCGCCTTTGGGCGCCAGCCTGATAAGCACCACCCGCCGGTCATTGTCCAGACTGGTCCGGCTGACCAACCCGGTCTTAATAAGCCGGTCAACGATGCCGGTAGCCTGCGGATAGGACATCTTCATGGTCCGGGCCAACTGCGACATCTTGCAGTCCTGGTAACAGGACAGGGCTACCAGGGTCAGGAATTGCAGGTGTGTGATTTTCTGGGACGCCAGAAACTCTATTTGCGCGCCTTTGATGATCCGGGGGATCAGTTCCGACATGAAAATGCTGGTCTCTTTGACCTTGCTGTTTGGCATAACGGGCTCCTTATATAATGTATTAATATTTAATATATATGAACTAATTTGTCAAGAAAAACCGGAGCCTTAAAACGGGCTAGAAATGATATCCTAAATATTAAATATATCGGCCGGCCCGTCCGATGATCCTCCCTGGGACAAAACACGATGCTGCGAAATAAACAACTTGACAGAACGGCTTTTTTATGTTAGACATATACAAGTAATACAAGTAATTATTATTAAATAGCGGCGGTTATTCATCGATGAATACCTGCCCAAAAAGGAGGAAGAGGATATGACCAAGACATTGTTAGGTAAATTGTTGGTTAGCACCCTGCTGTTCAGCGTCGTTTTCTTGGGCTATGGCGGACTTTGCGGGACGACAAGCTCCAGCGACAATAATACCGGCAGCAGCGTCGTCGTTACCGGCACTGTCAACGGCGTTATCAGGACCGTATCCGGAACGGGCATGGCCAACGTGACCATTAATTTCTACAACCAGAATAATGTTTTGGTCGGAACTTTTATAACCGATATCAACGGCGCTTATACGGCCAACCTGCCGGCCGGCACATACACCATCCGGGTTCTGGCCACCGGCTATATCAATGACATCATTTCCGGGCTAACCGTCCAAAACAACATAAATACCACGGTTGAACCGGTTGAGCAAGTCCCAACGCCGACATTTGTTACCGGCACCGTTACCGGCATAATCACCGACGCCTATACCGGCCTGGGACTGAGCGGCGCAACGCTTTTATTCCGGTATGGAATCGGCGCAAATACCGGCACCGTCTCAGGAACAGCCACCACGGCTTCGGACGGCACTTATTCCGCCTCTCTGACCGCCGGAAATTACACCGTTGAGGCATTCCTTAACAGTTACACCGCGCTGTTCTTCACGGCCACCTGCCTGGGCGACGGGCAGACCAATACCAACCAGAATTCTTCGATGACACCGGTACTGTCATCAGGCCAGACCAGGATTGTCCTGACCTGGGGCGAACAGCCCTTAGACCTGGACAGCCATACCACCGGCCCGGTATCGGCCACGGCTAACAGCACCTATAAATTCTTTGTCCATGACTATTCTAACGGCTCATTAACCACAAGCAGTGCCATGGCCGCATCTTCGGCCCAGGTAAAGGTCTATCGCGGCAATCTCCTGGTAGCCACCTACAACGTGCCTAACCAGGCCGGAACGCTCTGGACCGTATTTGAGATGACCGAAGATACCATCACGCCGATTAATACCATGACTTATGCAAGCGTCTCCTATGATATCGGCGGCGTATCCTCCAATTATGATATGTTCCACGTCTATTTCTCAGCCATAGGCAATTTGACTGCCTCGCCCTATACCGAACTGGATGTCGATGATACCTCCAGCTACGGACCTGAAACCACCACAATTCTGCCCAGCGGTTCGGCCATTATCGTCGGCACGGCAACCGGCGTGGTCAAAAGCGCTGCAACCGGACTGGCCATGTCTGGCGTAACCGTTGAGTTCTGGACGCTGGCCAACACCTTGGCCGGGACTTACACCACGGATACTAACGGCACCTATACCGCCTCTATGGCCACAGGCACCTATAACGTCAATATCATATATTCCGGCTACAATACCGGGGCCATCTCCAACGTTACTGTCACGGGCGATATCACCACCACCCTTGAAACGGTCTCGTTGACCCTGATAAACACCACGCCTGGAACTGTTACCGGCGTTATCAAAGACGCATTTACCGGCATAGGCATCGGCAACGTGTCGCTTTCATTCAGATCCGGGATCAATGCGGCTACCGGCACCGTGGTCATGACCGCCACCACGACCTCGGGCGGCGCTTATACCGCGGCTAACCTGCCCGCCGGCAACTATACCGTTGAGGCTTCGTTAACCGATTACGCCACCATGTTCTTCACTGCGGTCTGCATCGGCAATGCGACCAATCCCGACCAAAACGCCACGATTACCCCGGTCCTGCCGGCCGGCCAGACCAGGATTGTCCTGACCTGGGGCGCGACGCCGTCCGACCTGGACAGCCATATGACAGTGCCGGTTACCACCGATATTACAACCAGACCGCATGTATATTACAACTCCAAGGGTAGCAGCTCAGCTGAGCCTTATGTTAACCTAGATATTGATGACATGGTTAGCTATGGCCCGGAAACTATCACCATCTACGTCCAGCGTAGCGGCGTATACAGGTATTCTATCCATGACTACTCTAACAAATCATCAAACACTAGCAGTGCATTGGGAGCCTCAGGCGCCCAGGTGAAGGTCTACCGCGGAAGCGGCCTGATAGCCACCTATAATGTGCCCAATCTGGCTGGAACGCTATGGACGGTATTTGAATTAAGCGACAGTACCATTACGCCGGTTAACTCCATGACCTATGAGAGCGACCCGGTTAACGTTAAACGCCTGGGTATGCCTAATACGGGTAATGACGTCGAATTGATACGGAATCTGCCCGCTAAGTAAACAAATAGACCCTAAACCTTAAGCCGCCCTGCGACATAGAATCGCAGGGCGGTTTTTTATCTACGCTGTCTCCGGCGCCCTAAATATTAAATATATTGACAAGCCTGTCCGATATAGTATCCATTATGATGCTTAATATGAAGAAAAAAGATGACACCGGTTTTCAGGATTTCGAACTGCGGCTTTACGAGTCGGCCGTCCGGGGCAATCCCAATAACATCCCGGCCTTGTCGGCATTAGGCTCTCTTTATACCCGGATGTCCCAGCTGGAAAAAGCCCTGGAAATCGACAAACGCCTGGTAACCCTGATACCCGAGGATTCGGTCTGCCATTACAACCTGGCCTGCTCGTTCGCCCTGATGAACCAGCCCGATAAAGCCTTCAACGAGCTGGAGATGGCCATCCTGTTAGGTTATAATAATCTGGAACATATGTTAAAAGACCCGGATTTTAACAGCATCAGAAACGACCTCAGATTCCAGGAAATCGCCAAGAAGCTTTCTTCCAAACCAAGCTGATTCAAATCTTAAACTCAAACAGCCGGCTGAATTCGTCTCTTAATGAAATGAGTTCTTCCGGAGGAATATCAATATCGGGTACTTCGTATGTCTTTATGATTGGAACGGCTTTGGGGTCGAGCGCAGCCTTGGGGTTTTCAATGGTTCTTTCCAGCACCAACCAACGCTGGTTTTCACGCACAGCGGTCTGCTTGAGCTTGAGCAGGCGTTTTCTGATAAGTATCAGTGAGAATAGGTAAACCACCCGGGACTTGAGTACCGGGTCAAACACCGGCATAGCAACTGCGGCTGAAGCCGCCATCGTTTCCTGGCCTGACTGTGCGGGCGAACCGGACGCAGACAAGGGTTGAGGGTTAACCATATTGTCGTAAAAGTTGAGAAGTATCTCTTTAGGCGTCTTGGGCTGTTCCTTGACCACCTGCTTCATCTGCCAGAAAGAAAACACGTCCGGCTGCTTGGCGCCGGACTGTTCCCAGCAGGCGCTGCAGAAATCCCTGCGCGTGAACCGTTCCTGTTCATCATTAACCAACACTTTTGGCCTGGGTTTCACTTTTTTGGATGTTACTGCTTGTGGCAACTCGTCCGGTGTCGGTATAACCTGGTTTGCCGGCGTCGTATCCGCGGCAGGTTCTGCCCGAACGGACGCCGTTACCGCGCTGGCCGGCGAAGCCATGGCAAGTGAAGAGAAATACGTCTCGTCAGCAATGAACTCTTTCTGACAGGCATTGCATTTCTTGCTTGTTTTGGCTATTGAAGTGTCCCAAACCATTATATTCTACACCCAATTTTCGAGTTTAGATAATACTTCTTCGGCCGCCTTGTCAAGGTATTCCAACCGTTTCTGCAGGGCCGCCGCCATTTTCTCATCCTTGATTGATTCCAGGTTTACCAAGACATTGAGCCGGGCGCCGCGCAACGCATTTCGGGTGAGCATAAATCCGATGTTGATGTCACTGAGTATCTGCGCCGGGCAAAGATGCTTTATCCGGTTAATCTGAAAAAGGTTCTGGATGCACAGGTCCATAGTCCGGGCCGGCACCTCGGCCGCCTTGACCAACGCCAGATTTATCCGGTGCCGCCGGTCAAGTTTATAATGGGGTATTTTATAAGCCTTGAGCACCAATTCGTATGACTTGCTGTCTTCCTCAGCCAACTTCAGGAGCTTGCGCCAGTTGGCATTAAATATACTGCGGCTTTCGGAACAGAGCCGGAATTTACCTTTTTCCTTCATCTTACGGCAGGTAATAGCCACGGCCATAGCGGCCAATGATGAACCTAAAGCCCCGGCATAAGCCGATACGCTGCCGCCTCCGGGCACGGCCGTCGGCTCGGATATCATCTTCAGGTATCGCTCTAATGTTATATTTCGGTAACTCATGGTTGTATTTTTACCTTTTAATATAACAGGGTCAAGGATTTTTGGGTTATTATTGACAAACCGGGCCGATAAAACTATTCTGGCTACTGAAATATGATTATTATCCCAACATCCCGGCATCTTACATTATTCATTGCCTGCCTGGCCTTGTGCTTGGCGGGGCAATCTGTTCTGCTGGGCGCGGCCGGCGATAAAATAATATCCAGCCGATCGTCGGTGCTGGACGATTTTACGTTGGACCTGTCGCTTCAGCAATGGGACACCAAAGGTAACTTCAAAATGCTGGGCGGCCCGGCCGCCACATCTAACCGATGGGAGCTTACCCACCCGGTGGACACAAACTTCCTGGTCTGGTCAGCCCAGTTTATCAGCACTAAAGATGACGCGCCTTTTTATATGTCCTACTCCCTGGGCCAAGGCGCTATCAAGGAAGATACAGTCCGCGATACCGACTGGGATACCAACGGGATGATATCCGACCTTTCTTATTCAACCAGCCGGGGGCATAATATCATTCATGATTTTAAAGTCGGCTACCGGCTGACCGGTCCGGAATCGCTTCATCCGGATAACCGGCCGGTCATATATTTCACCCTGGGTTATTTTTATCTGAAACAATCGGCTAACTATTACGACCCAACCGTGACCATATCCTCCTACAACCCGGTCAATATCTCCTGGTCTGAGAAGTGGGAAAAGTACAGTCTGGTTTACTCCGGCAATGAAATCGGTTTTAAAGGATTTTCCAAAATAAGCAAAAGGCTCAGCCTGGATATGTCCTTCGGCTATATGCCAACGCTGGGCGCTTCTTACAACGGGCTAAGATATCCTCAGCGGCCGCCGGGCAGTGAACGGGCCGAAGAAATAATCGCGACCGGAGACGGACTGAGTTATACCATACTCATTTCTTACAAACCTGCCCGTAACCTGTCCATCCAGGCGGGTTCGCAATACCTGCGGCTCTGGACCAAAGGCCAGGACCAGAAGGGCACAGCCTGGGCCGGCAGCTGGGAAAAGCTATCCACCAATTTTAAAGGATTGTCCTGGGGTGTCTTCTACAATTTTTAGCGTCACTGAAAGATAATACTATTGTCGTTAACGGCGTGGCTGACGGTTTTGTCAGGTTTTGTATCATCAAACAAACCGATATCGCCTCTATCAAGCCATGAATCCTCAAGAATACCCTCATCCCCGTGCACGGCTGCCCAGCCCGGTTATTCCAATATCCGGCACAAAAAACTTGACATATTCTTTTATTCCTGTATTATTTAGGCGGACTTACGAGTCCGTCTATTTATTATAGCAAAATAAAGGGACAGAAAACCCGTGAAGAGAAAACTGCGGTCGAAAGAAATCAAGGTGCGCCGCCAGGCGGACATACTGGATGCGGCCGCCGAAATCTTCGCTAAAACCGGCTATCACCTGACTGACGTCGAAGTCATCGCCGACCGGCTCGGCGTGGGCAAGGGCACCATCTACCGCTACTTCCCCACCAAACAAAAACTCTTTACCGCAGTAATGGAACAGATGATGAAAAAACTGGCCGGCCAGATGGCCAGTAAAATTGGCTCTATCACAAACCCGATCGACAAGCTAAAAGCCGTTATCCGCAGTCATATGGAGTTTTTCGGGAATAACATACACCTGCTTGAAATATTCATCCATTACCGGAGCGAATATAAAATCCAGTCCAAAAAAATATACCTCAAGCATTATGCCCGGGGGTTCAGGGGCACCGAGAAATTAGTGCAGCAGTGCGTTGACTTGGGACTGATTAAAAAGATACCGCCTCGAGCCATAGCTAACCTTCTGACGGATATTTTCTATGGAATACTTTTTACCACTTTTCTGGGCGTGAGCAAAAAGTCTTTCCTGGAAAAAGGTAAGTATTTGGAAGAAGTTTTTATTAATAACCTACTTTTATAGTCTAGCGGTCTGTGAAGAATAATGCCAACTATAGTAGGCTGCAACTTCGCAGGCAACCACTATAATAAATGAAAGGATTTTGTATGAGAAAATTTATCTCCTGCCTAATAATACTAACTCTTAACCCGGTTTTAATGCTCTATCCGCAAGAAGCCGGTTCGGAGCGCAAAAACAGTCCTCTTTCGCTGGATGAATGTATCCGAATTTCTATGGAAAATAACCGCCAGATATTGCTGGTTAACGAAGCGGCTAATCAGGCCGATGCTAAGTATGCTGAGGCGCGCGCCAGGCTTTTCCCAAGTGCGACGATTACCGCTTCTTATACCCGCCTAGATACCGTCCAGTCGTTTGAAGTTATGCCCGGTAAATCGGTGGAAATGGGCTCTCTCAATAACTATAAGGCCGACCTTGCGCTAAAACAGTCTGTTTATATGGGCGACCGTATCTGGGCCGGAATCCGCTCCGGTAAACTGGGCCAGCTTATGAGCTCAACCCAAAAAGATGACCTAGTCCGGGCCATTGTTTTCCAAACCAAGAGATCCTACTATGATGTAATTTTTAACGAGGAGATCGTCCGGGTTAATCTGACCAGTGAAGACGTTATAACCGCCCACCTAGATGACGTGGTCAAACAAAACCGCGAAGGCATGGCCTCCAACTATGATGTTTTGCGGACCCAAGTCCAGCTTTCCAATATCAGAACCCTGCGACTGCAGAGCCAGTCCAACCTGCAAAAAAGCAGGCTCGTCCTGATGAGCTTGATGGGGTTACCGCTTGAAGATGCCGCAAACATCAAACTAACTGACCGGCTGGTCTATACCGAATCTATGCCAACCCTGTTTGATCTCGAAGAAAATACCTTTACCAACCGGCCCGATCTGCGCTCGGCCCAGATAAAGATCGACCTTCAAAAAGAAATGGTCAAAATAGCCAAAGCCGAACACCTACCGACTGTGTCAATATCCGGCAGTTATGGCGAAGAAAAACCATCTCGTTATCTGGTTGGCCAGGATAAATGGGGCGATTACTGGTCGCTGACCGCGGTGCTATCCATCCCGGTTTACGAAGGCGGCCGGGTCAACGCCCGGGTCCGCCAGGAAAAATCCGCCCTGCAACAAGCCGAAATACTCCAGAATGACCTCAAGGAACGCATTCGACTGGAGCTGGCCCAAGCCGTTCTGGGCCTTAAAGATTCGCTGGCTTTGGTTATGTCCCAGAAAGATAATGTCAAACAGGCTGCCGAAGGCCTGCGTCTGGTGGAAATCGGATACAAAAACGGAGCCAATACCCAACTAGAGGTTATGGACTCCCAGATGGCGCTTGATACCGCATCCAAAAACTACGTCATGTCATTATATCAATATAATCTTTCTTTAGCAAACCTGGAAATGGTTACCGGTCAAATCCAGAACCTGAAAAAGTAGAAGATCGGGGTCGTGATTATGAGAAAACTTATTATCGGCATTTTGATTATCGCCGTCATGGTCGGCGGCGGATTACTTCTGCTAAAACGGATCCAGGAAATGCGAAAAAAAGACAAGAATAAAAATGCCGTGGCCGAAAAATTTATCCCGGTAATAACCCAAGAAATCATCCGAACGGATATGGTAGAAACGGCATCTACCTTCGGCTCAATAAAGGCTATTAACCAGGTTGACGTATACACCAAGGTCAGCGGCCGGGTGATAGAGCTCCTGGTAAAAAATGGCGAAACGGTCAGGGAAGAAGACACCCTGGCCATACTTGAAACATCCGCGATTGAAGCCCAGATGAGACAGGCTGTTTCGGCGCACGAGTCCGCCCAGGCCCAACTTAAGCAATTAAAAATCAGCATCGCCAATGCGGAAAAGGAACTATCCCGTATCCAGGAACTGCATAAAGAAGGGGCCGTATCTGATTCCCGGCGCGACCAGGTAGAAACACAGTATAAAACCTCTCTGGCCCAGAAAGAAGCTATCGAAGCCCAGATACGTCAGCTTGACGCCACACTGGAACTGGCCAATATAAATTATACCGAAGCCCATATCGGCGCGCCCATATCCGGCATTATTTCCCAACGTTATATCGACCTAGGCGATATGGTCACGCCACAAAGGCCAGTCTTCACTATCATTCAAACGGAAAAGGTCAAAGCTACGGCAGCCATACCGGAAAATATCATCGCCAGAGTCATCGTCGATAAAACTCCGGCCATCATCACCGTCGACGCCTACCCCAATAAAAACTTTGACGGCCTGGTCACCTACGTCTCCCCGGCCGTCGACCCGCGAAGCCGCAGCCTGGACATAGAAATCGAACTTGATAATAAAAATGTCCTGCTCAAAGCCGGTATGTTCTGCCGAATCGAACTGATGCTTGAACAGAAAAAGAATGTTATCGCCGTGTCCAAGGATATGCTGGTTTATAACCTAGCCGGTAACGACATCCAGGATTATGCGTTATTCGTGGTGCAGGGAAACAAAGCCAAGAAGATAGTGGTCAAAACCGGCATTTATTCCAAAGGACTGGTCGAAATAAAAGAAGGCCTCATGGAAGGCGATAAAGTTATTACTACGGTCGGCTCGCATTTATTCGACGGCTGTAAAATCGAAATAGTTAATAAATAACAAATCATTCATCATCAGGGTAAATCATGCTATTATCAGAATTTGGCGTAAAGCGACCCGTTACTAACTTAATGATATTCCTGGGGATTATCGTCTTGGGCGGCATGTCCATACTGTTCCTACCCATAGACCTGATGCCAAAAATGGAATGGCCGGCCATTACGGTTATGACCTCTTATCGCGGCGCGGCGGCCGAAGACGTGGAAACATCCATCACCAAGCCCATAGAAAACGACCTCTCGATTCTTACCAACTTAACCGAGGTCAACTCTTATTCCCGCGAAGGCGTTTCCAACGTCGTCTGCCGTTTCAACTGGGGCGCCAACCTCGATGAAGCCGCCAATGAAATCAGGGATCGCCTGGATTTCACCAAGATGCGCCTACCTTCGGACGCCGACAAACCCATTATGGTTAAATTCAGCACCAATGCCATGCCCATCCTTGCTTACGGATTCACGGCCCGGAAAAACTGGTCCAGGTTACACGAAATTCTGGACCAGGAACTAGCCACACCCCTGAAGCAGATTGCAGGCGTCGGCGCAGTTCAACTTATCGGCGGGATGATACGACAGATTAATATAGAAATAGACAAAAATAAGCTACTGGCTTACGGCACATCCATCAACGAGGTGGAATCGGCCATCCGTCTTCATAATTACTCCTTGCCGGCTGGCAGTATCAAGGTAGGACCTAATGAGTTTGCGCTTAAAACCCCCGGAGAATACAAATCCGTCGCGGAAATCAGCGGAACTATTATTAAAACAACCGGCGATAACATCCCGGTGCGCCTGCGTGATATCGCCGCGGTCAATGATTCTTTCCAAGAACCCAGCGGTATGGTCTATGTCAACGGCGATCCGGGAATTATGGTAATGGTACAGAAACAATCTGGCTCAAATACCGATACGGTCTGTAAGGCGATTGTCGATAAATTAGAACTAATAAAAAAGCGGATGCCGACCGACGTTAATTACTACGAAATGTTCAATACCGCCGACATGATTAACCTAACCATGAAAAATCTTTCCCAAACCGTGTTTATCGGCGGCATCCTGGTTATCTTAATCACCCTTATTTTCCTGGGCGAAATCCGCTCCAGCTTGATTATATCACTGACCATTCCGTTCTCGCTGATTTCAGCGTTCATCTTCATATACATCTGGGGCAAAACCATCAACATGATGTCTCTGGCCAGCATCGCCATTGCCATCGGCATGGTCGTAGATAACGCTATTGTCATTATGGAAAATATCTTCACCCACCGGGCTAAAGGCAAAGATGCCACCCAGTCCGCCATCGTCGGAGCCTCGGAAGTTGGCCTGGCCGTCAGCGCCTCTTCGCTTACTACCATTGTCGTCTTCGTCCCACTCATTTTTCTGTCCGGAATCACCGGCATTATCTTCAAAGAGCTGGGCGTTATGGTTATCGTTACCATTGCCGCCTCATTATTAACCGCCTTGACATTCACCCCCATGCTGGCTTCTAAAATACTCAGTTCCAAATCATCATTTGAGAAAAAGGGCTGGTTTATTTATGTTGAACACTTCTACGCCGGAATACTAGAATGGGTCCTCCACCATAAGGCCATCACCGTAACCATCGCCGGACTGGTATTAATCGGTTCTGTTGCGCTCTACCCGTTATTGGGCATAGAGTTTATCCCCGAAGAGGACAGCGGCGACCTGCAAGCCACCATGGAACTGGCTGCCGGCAAGAAGATGGAGGAGTCAACTCGGGTCGGAATGGAAGCACAGAAAATATTCAAGGAAGTGTGTGGTAAAGACATAGTCGCCATTTACATCCGGGCCGGTTCAGTCGGGATGGGCGGCGCAGCTATGGGCATGAAAGAAGGCCTTAACATCGTTATGATCGGCGCCAAACTGGTCAATGTCAAACAGCGTAAACGCTCCGATAAAGACATCGCCAGGGAAATCAGAGAAAAAATCAAAAATATACCGGGGCTGGTCAAAACGGACTTAAAAACCGGTAACCCCATAGGCTCTTTAATGATCAGCGCCGGGAAATCGCTGTCGGTAGAAATCTACGGCAACGATATGAAGGAAACCGACAAAATCGCCCTGGCCATCAAAAACATAATGGATACCACCGAAGGCGCCGTTGACACCACCATCAGCCGCGATATCGCCAAGCCGGAATGGAAAATTATGGTCGACGACGAAAAGGCTTCCAGCCTAGGCTTAACCAAAAATTATATTGCCAACACCTTAAGAACCTATTTCTACGGTAAGGTGGTTTCCAAGTACCGCGAGGACGGAAACGAGTATGATATTTTTATCCGTCTCCGCCCCGAAGACCGCAAATACTTAGAAAACGTGAGTGACGCTTTTATCGGTCTGCCCTCGATAGGCGGACAGCCCGGACAAAATATACAGGTTTCAAATATCGCCAAAATCAAGGAAGAATTCGGACCCATTGAAATAGAGCGAAAAAACCAAACCAGGATTGTCAGGGTTGAGGCCAATCTTGACAAACGGACACTGGGCGATGTGGCCAAAGATATCGAAACTAAAATATCCAAACTACCGATAAAAGAAGGCGTCAACATAAAAATCGGTGGCCTGGTTACCGAACAAAAAAAATCATTCCGGGACTTGGGGCTGTTATTGCTTTTAAGTATTTTTCTGGTCTATGCCGTCATGGCCAGCCAGTTTGAATCGCTCCAAGACCCGTTTATTATTCTTTTCTCGGTGCCCTTCGGATTCAGCGGTGTATTCTTGTCGTTATTCATAAGGGGTTACCCCATCAGCATGATTTCTCTACTCGGCGCAGTCTTGCTGGTAGGCGTGGTGGTCAATAACGCCATAGTTCTGGTTGATTATACTAATTTACTGAGACGACCGCTGTCAGAAGGTGGTTACGGCATGGGCCTCTTTGATGCGGTCTTCGAATCGGGCAAACGCCGACTTCGGCCGATTATGATGACCACCCTGACCACCGTATTCGGGCTCCTGCCCATGGCCATGCAAACCGGCGAAGGCTCCGAAAGCTGGCGCCCACTGGGCACAACTATTTTGGGCGGCCTGTTATTTTCAACTCTGGTAACCCTGTTCCTGGTGCCAGTGCTTTATATGGCGTTCAATAAGGACAAAAAACCCCAGCCCGGAGTCGAAGCTTAGCTCAAAATAAAATTGCGTATTGGACGTATGTTTTTCTTGACAAATAATGGTTATTATCTAAACTAAAAATTGCTCTATCTTGATTCTGGCATAGGAATATAAGTAAGGTCGGGTGCCAGGGGAGAGAAGAGAAAATGAGAAGTATCAACCACCGGACCTTTGGGACCTATTGAAGTAGGATACCGAGGAAAGGACAATCCGACCGAAGGAGAAAAGGACACATGGCAGACAAGCAACTGAAGTGTATGGAATGTGGCGGGGACTTCGCGTTCACGGAAGAAGAACAGAAGTTTCACCAGGAGAAGGGGTATACCAACGAGCCTAAACGTTGCCCCAAGTGCCGCCAGAACCGCCGGACCAAATTTGGACCGGGCAGTTCCGGATTCAGGGAAAGAGTTGAAGCCGTTTGCGCAGACTGCGGACAGAAAACAACCGTCCCGTTCAAGCCGGTTTTAAATAAACCAGTATATTGCGATTCTTGCTTCGCAAAAGTTAAAGGACAAAGAAACGGTTAAGTAAACCTATCGGGCGGGGGCGCTCAATGCGCCCCTGTCCTAAAATACAGGAATAACCAAATGTCTCCGGTAACTATCAGAGTTGAAGGTTCGATTGACAAAGCCCTGCGCCAGTTCAAAAGGAAATGTATTGACGCCGGTATCTATAACGAGCTCAAACGAGTCGCCTACTACGAAAAACCCAGCGAAACCAGGCGTAAAGCCGAGATAAAAAAAGGGAAAGTCGTCAGAAGCCTGCAGATGAAAAAACCGCCTCGCGGAGCCAAAATCCCGCTTCGTCCCAATTCTAGGCCGGGCTTTGGACCCAGGCCACCCAGGTAATCCAGGCAAATAAAATCACTCACCTGACAGAATAACCTCTCCGTCCAATTCTTTAAGCCGCACCATAGTTCCGCCCCGGATAAGCGCCGCCGACGCCCAATCAACTTCCGCCTGGTCTATCCGTATCCAGCCGACTGATTTGCCCTGAAAAATCACGTTGTATTCGTTCTTGGATTTAACGCCCTGAGTGCTACCCGCCGAAATAATTATCAGGTTCAGTCGTTCGTTTACGGACAGTATCCGGCATTTAAGCTCTGTTTTAGATTCCGTTTTAGTCTCCGTCCGGGCCAGGTTGTCATTTCCGTCCGTATTGTTCGCCGTATTTGCCGCCGGCTTTTTAGCCTGAGCTAAGGCCTCGGCGCTTTCACGGGCCAGCTTTAATTGGTCTCCCAGCTTGCCAATATTGGCCGTTAACTCCGATATCCGAACCTGCAACTGCTCATTTTCCTTCTGTAAAAGGTCCAACTTCTCGGAATAGCTCTGCTTGATGTTTTTCTCCCGCTTCTGGTAAATCCTATCATTGGACGGAGCCGAAGAGCACCCCGCCAGGACGGCTGCAAGAATACCCCCACAAATTACGGCTAAACAATGATTTATCATATAAATTATACTCCTCAAATACGCAACTGCCCGCTTACAAAAATCTATCTAACACATTAACCCACCCGGGTCAATTATTTCCGGCTTTAGATTCCACGTCAAATTGACGATAAAAATAGGGTATGAAATTCCTGTTTAACGGACTCTTATATATTGCCCGGCGCTGGGGTCTCCATATTATCGCCTTGGTCGGCATCAGCTTCCTTCTGCTTCTGGTCCACCGCAAGGCCTACGAATCATATTCCAACGACGAACGTTTTCGGATAAACCTGGACGTATTGCAGGTCATGGCTAACCCTGAATGGCTCACCGGCACTGAGCTGGAACCGCCGGTCAAGTCGTCGCTGACGCTCAATGTCAATACTAGCATCTTCGACAAATCCATAGTGTCCAGAATCCGCAGCCACTACGAAGCCAACCCCTGGGTAGCCAGGGTCGACTCCATTGAAAAGCGTTATCCCAACGAAATCGCCGTCAAGCTGGAAATAAGAAAGCCGCTGGTGGCCGTCGAGGTCAAACGCACCAAGAACCGTTCTTATTATTACCTGGTGGACGAGCAATCCGTACGCCTGCCGGGCGAATATGCCAAACTGCCTGAACTGCCCGTAACTCTACCGATTATCGTCGGCGTCAACACTGCTCCGCCAGCGGCCGGCATCAGGTGGAACGACCGCGGGCTTAACGACGCCCTAGCCGTAGCCGCGACTATGGAAAACTACCAGCTCTACGCCAAACTCGATATCGGACAGATAGATGTATCCAACTCTGGCGGCCGGCGCAATCCCAAGGAAAGCGAAATAACCCTCTGGACTAAGGACAAGATCGCCATTCAGTGGGGCCGGGCGCCCAATACCGACAAATACGGCGAGCTCTCGGTCGAGGAAAAGGTAAAGAACCTCAATTATGTCCTGAGTATCGCCCCGAAGTTACAGGGCATCAAATACGTCAAAATACAATTCCATAACCCCTGCATCGCCCTGAACGACCAGCCCAATAAGAAATAACCGCTAATAAAATATGGCTGGGGTTTATTGTTTAAGACTTGTTCCCGCCGCTATACCGTCCCGAATAAATATCCTATCTAAAACTACGTGACGGGTTTAATTAGTAAGGCCGGTATTTAAGGTTGTTCGCTTTCTGGCGTGCTATTGCCGCGTCAGGCCGGTCCGGATACCAGTCGGCGTATTCCTCGTAATGGCGTCCGGCCTCCTTGGTCTGCATACTCTGCTCCAGGCAATAAGCCAGCCACCACTTGGCCTCGGGATAACGCGCGTGGGTCGGGTAGCGGGACATAAAATTATTATACACCACCACGCCGTGATTGGCCCTGAACGTCCAGCGGTAAACACTACCTATCTTCATCAACCAGTCTGGAGCCGAAAGATTACCCATATTCTTCTCCGCGTAGTTCTCCATCAACCCCATCGAATAATTACTTATGATAATCAGCGGTAAAGCCAGAATGAAAAGTACCACCGCGACTATAATCAGTTTCTTGGCCATTATATTTCCTCCTATTGTTACTTATTCTTAAACTGGGGCGGACGTTTCTCAAGGAACGCCTTCAAACCCTCCTTACTGTCCGCGCTGGCGCTGTTAACCGCGAACAGGTTGGCCTCTAGATTCAGCCCTTCGGCCAGCGACATATCCATTCCACGATGCACCGCCTCCATCGCCGCTTTGACAGCCAGCGGCCCGCGCGACATAATCTTCCTGGTTATCGCCTCCGCCTCAGCCATCAACTGCTCCGAAGTACAGACCTTATTAACCAAACCCAATCGGTATGCCTCCTGGGCGTCTATCACATCGCCGGTCAGGATAAGTTCCATCGCCTTGGCCCGGCCGATAAGCCGTGGCATCCGCTGGGTGCCGCCATAGCCCGGAATAACACCCAGGTTAACCTCCGGCTGGCCGAACTTGGCCTTATCCGAACACAACCTCAGCGTGCAGGACATAGCCAACTCACAGCCGCCGCCCAAAGCAAACCCGTTTATCGCTCCGATAACCGGCTTGCCCAGATTCTCGACTAATAGCGTCAATCCCTGGCCCTTATACATCTTAGCCTTACCCGAAATCTGGTCCAGCTGAAACAGTTCCTCTATGTCAGCTCCGGCCACGAATGATTTATCGCCCGAGCCGGTCAGGATTACGGCCTTAACCGCATCATTATTCTTGATAACGCCAAAAACGTCGTATAACTCATTTATGGTCTGAGCATCCAGCGCGTTAAGCTTCTTGGACCGGTTGATGGTAACTATACCGATACCATCCTTTTCCTGGAATAGAATATTCTGGTAATCCATAAATACACCTTTCTCTGTAAATATAATATAATCATATTACCATATCCTATCACCTTATTGCAAGTTTTTTAGTGCCAGTTCCCACCAATGAAGGACCAACTTTCGGCGAAAAACCGTTATTGTCTCTTCTACAATCAAACCTATCTTAACTGAACAGTCGCATTGGGTTAGCACCTGCTTCAAACTCAAGGTTAGGCTAACCGCGTTATCAAGCAATATGGCTTAAGCAAACCAAATATTCATATTTTGGAGGTAAAATAACCTATAATTACAAAAAACCGGCAGGAAATGCAGGTTTTATACCATTTCCAAAGTAAATACTGGTTAGGGGGTACTACCCCCCTACTACCCCTCCCCCCATAGAGTACTACCCCCTACCCCACCCCTATACTACCTATGGGTATACCATATCTTATCCATAGGTAGCTCTTGTCGTATCCGTAGGCTATGGTTAGTATAGGAGTAGGGAGTGATACGACTAACCATAGGGTATGGCATATCTAAC